>CAZGVH010000007.1:0-17860 GCA_964528955.1 uncultured Dehalococcoidales bacterium
TATCCAGCCTAACCTTAGCGTGCCGGTGTGTGGGAACCGAATAAAGTCCGTTTAATATTGCGCATTGGCGGTAATCGATGCAGCCGGCGCAGGTTGTGAGCTTTTTCCCATGGCAGCATTTACTGATGATACATAGTTCACATCCGCTAAAAAGGCCGGTCTCCGATTGGCAACCGTTGCAATTCACATCCTCCGGTTTAATGGGACGTCCGTTTATATAGTCTTTATACAGTTCATAAAATTCCCTGGTGGTTTTAGCCCTCAATTCATCGTCGTTATTCTTAGAGGCAAAGTAAACGGGACAATTACTGCAATCCAGCCCGCAAGCGCCCGGAAAGCGGTTTTCTATAAAAGCCTTATTATCTTATCGATTTATAGTTTAATTAACGTTATGAGCTATTCAGCGAAGTCCAGAGATGACCTGTCCGGTGACGGCAAATCAGACTGCGCTGTTTCCGGGAGGAATAATCAAAGCCGGTATCATCGAGCTTCTCAATACTTTATCCGCGACACTGCCCCAAACCATACGTGAGACTCCTGTCCTGCCGTGAGTGGACATAATAATTAACTTGATTCCATTTTTCCGGCTATACTCAATTATTTCGTCAGCCGGATTCCCTGACAGCACCTGGATTCTGGTATTAATATTCTTTTTACCCAATTCTTCGGCAATCCTCTGTAAATATATCTCGGCTTCTTTTTCAGAAGCTGCTTCGATTTGTTCGACCATCTTGGCGGTCATCGTTTTCATCGCCACCGGGTCCAGAAATCCGCGTACTCTCACCAGAACAACTTCGGAAGTATGACAACCCGAAGCAATAAATTCTACATAACCCAGAATAGATTCTGCCAACTCGGAGCCGTCAAGGGGAACAATTATCTTATCGAACATGGTTACTCTCCTTAGTGTTGCTTTAAGAATATATTTTACTCTGTGGAATATGTGATATCAATAATATTTTCCTATTATAGTTATTATATTGATATTTTTCGGCCCGGCGCTTACAGGTGAGATTAATCGGAATTTCATATTTTAAATGCAGATTTTCTATGTTACACTGGTTACATGAAGTACGCTGTTCTGCTGCGCGGTATTAATGTGGGAAAGAATATTAGCATAAAAATGACAGACCTGAAATATGCAGTAGAAGAAGCCGGATTTAAAAATGTAAAAACATATATACAGAGCGGGAATGTTGTTTTCGAGTCTCTTGAAAAGGATTTGTTAAAAATCGAGTCCACATTGCAGCATAAATTACGTAATGCATTTAAATTCGACTCGGGGATTGTCGTCCTGACGTATGAACAGTTAAAAAGAGTCCTTATTGAAGCCCCTGCAGACTGGCCGAAACGTGATGATCTACGGCGTTATATCGCTTTTATGATAAGACCGTTACTGGTTAAAGATGTAATGCTCGAAGTGGAGTTAAGAGAAGAAGTGGATTCCGTCAAAGAGGGGAAAGATGTTTTTTATATGAGTACTCTTTTAAGCGGTTTAACCAGAAGCAGATTCCCTAAATTAATATCCAGAGCAGTATATAAAAGCATTACGATAAGAAGCTATGATACAACTCAAAAAATTCTTGCTCTTATGGAGAGCGAATAAAAAAGTATGGTCATAAAAGAAATCCTGGCAAAAAACATTCTTTCCAGTTCAAAGGTATACCAGTATACCATTAATCCGTATGTCGGCTGCCAGCATAATTGCACCTACTGCTATGCCCGTTTTATGAAAAGATTTACCGGGCATATTGAACCCTGGGGAGAATTTGTCGATATCAAAATCAATGCGCCTGAACTCCTGCAAAAAGAAATAGGTAAAAAACCCAAAGGAAGGGTGTGGATTTCCGGCGTCTGCGATTGCTATCAGCCGTCTGAAAAAAGATACCAATTAACAAAAAAATGTATTGAAATACTTGCCGGACACGATTGGCCGCTGACCATACAGACTAAATCCCCTCTGGTGTTACGGGATATAGAACTGTTGAAACAGGCGGCAGATATCGAAATCGGTTTTAGCGTTACCACGGCGGAAGACAATATCCGCCGTATTTTTGAACCTCTTGCCCCTTCTATAAATGAAAGAATCAAAGCCCTGGAAGAACTTCATCAGTCCGGTATAAAAACTTTTGCAATGATTGCGCCCATGCTTCCCGGTGCCGAGGGGCTTAGTTCTTTATTGAATGGTAAGGTGGATTATGTATTAATCGATAAGATGAACTATAATAACGCCGCCCGGATATATCGGAAATACGGACTCGAGGAAGCCGCCAAAGAAAACTTCTTTATCAGCACAGGTAAAGAGCTGAAATCCGCTTTCTCAAAACAGGGAATCGAGTGCAGCGTATTGTACTCAAATTAGATTTAAAAATATATCTAAAATCCATTGCACACCCGTAAATTATATGTAATAATAAAGCAACAAGTACTAAAGTAAAATGAGGTGCAGTATGAATTCTGTCAGGAGTTTTTGTACGAATTGCGGTCAACCGATAGGAGCGAATGCCAAGTTTTGTGCCGGTTGCGGCTCCCCTGTAGCAAGTGTTAATACGGCGGGAAATGTTCCCCCCCCTGCCTATCAGTCTCCGCCCGTTAATTCTCCTCCGCCTTATCAACCGCCTCCTGTCGTCCAACCTCCTCAGGCTCCGCAACAGCCTCCAGTGTATCAACAGCCGCAGTATCCTCCTCAGCAGGTATATTATGGCCAACCGCAGGCAGTCCCCGGTTACGGATATCAGCAGCCGGCCGGACCGATTCCGGGTGAGATGGTAATCGGGATTATTCCCAATGCTATGAAAAAGAAAAATTTGGTTATGTCGGAAACCTTTAATATAGTTGTTACCAATCACCGCATGATTTGCGCATTGCTGACATCTCAAATGATAAAAGACGCAGCTGCCAGTCATCGCGGAGAGGGTGTCGGAGGTTTCTTTAAGGCCATGGGAGCCGGTTATACGTTATGGCAGCGCTATTTACAGGTGCCGCCGGATGTGGCGCTGCAGGAAAATCCGTCCAACTTCGCTATATATGTAAACCAGATACGCAGGGTAAAGTTTAAAGCGGACAAGGTACTGTTCAATAAGGGCGCTTTCAGTGTCGGATTTAAAGCGGGCTTTGGTGGCGGAGATGATGATGATGATAAAACTACCAGACCGCTGGAGATCGAGACAATGAGCGGAAATTATAAATTTGAAATTAATGATATGCATCAACAGCAGGTAGCAGAAACCCTGAGAAAAGCAGGATTTATAAAATAGCACACTCTAATCAGTGCCTGCAGTGGTTGCAGACTATTTAGATTAAAACAATATCCCGACCGTATGGCCGGGATATTTATTATCGTCAAATTAGTCTTTATTTTTTAAATTGTAAGGTAGGGTGAAGTATCTTTGGACAATACTACTCTATCTTCCAATAGTTGCCCAGCTTGAAAAGCACCGATGTATCAACATCGGCGTTGGTATTTTTCCCGTACTCAAACGGATTATCCATATCATGTATCAGCCTGACGATAGCGGTCATTACAAAGCTTATCAAGACGAATAATGTCATACCGCCGAGCCCCCATTCATTTTTGGTAAAGATAAATATTATCAAAACCGCGATTATAGCGATGTCGCATATTACATATGCCGCTGCGCTGTCTCTGGAATAAGCGATATAATCCAGGCGGTTTGAAAGCCGTTCAAGTTGCACCAGGTTATCCCTCATCTTGTACAGAATGCTGGTAGAAACGTCCTTCTCCCATAATGCGGTAATGTTGTTTTGAATCTGATTAGCTTCTTCTTCCAGTTGCTGGGTATGCCAGCAATTATTACGCAGGTTGGATGTTATGATAGAGAGCAGATTTTCGATATTTTTAGCCAGCGCTTTTCCCTGTTCTTTTCCGTTTTCCCTTGCGGAAAGCAACAAGGCATCGCTGCGCATGGATTTTAACAGGGATGCCATTTCCCCTGGTATTTTTTGAGCTTCTTTAAAGTCCGACATAGCTCCTGTAAAAACGATGCTGATGGTAAAGAAAACACCGGTAAAAAAGGCGCCAGTCAAAGTATTTACTGCGATTACATTAAGGTCAAAGTGGTCGGCAATAAGCTTTAATAAAAGAACGGTCAGCGCTATGACAGCGGCAAAAAGAATGAACCTGTACTTAAAAATCTTCTTCATACTCTGTCCTCAACAAATATTATTTTTTATCTGTAAATAAGCCTTCCTTCTACGCGGCGCCCGATGTTCTGGTGATATTTCAGGTATTCTTCCAGCACTTCGGGAACCGAGGTGGCGACCACTTTGGATTTACCGTGGATTAAAAGTTCTTCATTTGTGATATCGAGATAAGTTGCCGAATTGGCAATATGATATCCTATCAGGCCGATTGAATATTTACGGTCGTCGATAACCGGCTGTCCTTCGAATTCCAGGGAAAACAAATCATGCGCAATATCGTTATATACAGCGCGGATTTTGCCGTTTACCTGGTAGCATTCTCCCTCGCCGTCGCGGTTTTCAGGGCGCATGATATGGGCGAAGATACGTTTCAACTGCGCTCCGCTGATGATAAAACGCGACAGGTAGTCCTTAAACGGAAAACAGGAGCGGTAATCTTTTAAGGTAACGGCGGCTCCCAGTTCCTTGCTACGGATGGAGCCGGAACCCAACAGTATTACATCACATTCGGCAATTTCTGCCAGCGCATCGGCAAAGAGGTCTCCCAGCGAGGTTTCCAGCTCCCTTGCGGGGTGAGTCATCACATCGGTAAATTTACAGATGATGGAATTATATTTGCGGTCGATTTCTGCGGCGAAGTTATCAATATATTCTTTCAATTTCATATCCGGTTCGGCGATTCCCTGCTCGATCGGGATAAGCTGCCATTTCCAATCTACGATACTGTTGGTATCATCATCAACAGTAATATCGAATCGGCCGATCTGGTTGGTGCCGACCCCGGCTTGCGCTATCAAAATATCGTTAACCGTCGTCGGCTGCTCTAATATGGTATGTGAATGGCCGCCGATGATTAAATCGACCCCCCATTCCGGTTTTAAAAGCTTTGCCAGTTCGATATCTGATTCGTAGCCGATGTGCGTCAACAGTATCGTCAGGTCGATATCGTCATTCTTATAGGCATCGGTAATAACTCCAACCTCGTGAGCGGCATCTTCCAGGGAAATAAAACTGCCCACCAGCTTATCCTTTCTTAACGCATCGAGCACCTTCTCGGTAATGATACCGATAAGCATGATATCGAATCCATCCATTTTTATAATAAGATATGGCCTCATCAGCCGTTTTCCGTATTTTTCGATATAGATATTGGCAGTAACGATGGGGAAGTTAGCCATTTTTTCTAAAAAGAGCAGTTGCGGTAAACCGTAATCGAATTCATGATTGCCGAGCGAAACGGCGTCCGGAGCCAAATAATTCATGATTTCCATCGTCGATATGCCCTGGTATTCCGAATCTATCAGGGAGCCTTGCAGCATATCTCCGGAAATCACATAGAGGACATTTTTTTCTTCCTGCCTGATTTTATTGACGTATCCCGATAATAGCGCCAGCCCGCCGATAAGGTTATTGGAGCCTGCTTTTACTTCGGTCAGGAAGTCTCCGTGCATATCGTTGGAATGTAAAATTGTAAATTTCTTGGTCACCCCCATTACACTCTCCTTTCCGTGGTTTACAGCATAAAATTAAGCATTAAATATAAAAACCGCTATTCAGGAATAGAATCCCGTTTTATTTTCGAACAGCGATGCTTATCATATCCTCATATCGATATTTAAATATCGTTCCCGTTAGCCTGGAGATGGGTTTCCGCTATCTGCCTGGCAATTTTATTTGCAGAATTTTCCTGTCCCGGTGGAACGGGAATCCTTATAGTATAGGAATTACGTGTATAGGCGGCCACTGCGGAATATGTAATGTTCAGGCGGGTGAGTCCGGTACCGTCGTTGTCGACTGAAATTTCTTCCAGCTGGTTGCCCATTCCTTTCCAGATATGCATCTGGCGATTGAAATAAGCTCCGTCGGGCGTGATGTAGACTTCCCCGTGATGCCTTTTGTTATACCCGTAAGCGGCGATTGTCGAGAAAAAGGCTGCCAGCCCGGCAACAGCGATTATACCGAGGATTATAAGCGCAATTATATGGAAATTCTCACCGATGGCAATAGCCATTATTATACCTACGATGACCGCTATGACTGCGATTAACAAGAAAAGCCCGCGCTTGGCAGCGGCATCTTCCTTGTGTTCTTCCTCGGTGTATTGTTTCCACTCCTCCGGTGAATATGTCCAGTATGCCAGAATATCGACGTTGCGCATTATGGAATCGACGTTGCGGGCTAATTTGAAATAAATAGCTGCCGCAATGAATCCGGTTATACTAACCATCAGTCCGCCTGCCGAGAGGGCGAAACCGCCGTCGAATCCGTCCAGCCCGATTATGCTTGGAAGAAAAATGATAATAATTCCGGCAATAGCGATTCCAAGCCAGACAAAGGCGGTTCGTTTGGGTGGATTTTCTCTTATTTCCATTTATAACTCCGGAACAATGTAATTGGTTCTGATTATATTCTATAATGCTTTCTTCGGCAATACTTTTTTCCTGCTGAAATCGGCAATAATTTTAAGTAGATTTTAAATGTCATTATTTCTCTTGACAGCAGATACTCCTGATACTAGTATTATCATATCGGATTTAATATTTACAGGCTGGAATATGGAAGTAATTTGTAGATTTTTAGACAAAATACGCATTCCCTTTTTAATCGAGAAAATCTGGCATTTATTAACGTCCGTCAGCATTCTCACTCAATCCGAAGCGGATGCCGCTTTATGCGTATTCGGCGCCAACGCTATCAGATATGATAAAGTTCGTGTTGCCGAAGGCAGAATCCTCTACATTATTTCTAAATTTATCGATAACAGGGCATTTTCCCTTTTTTATACCGTTAATTTTTCGAAGAAAAGCGGGCATTCGAGAGCTGAACTCGACATCGTCGTTCATGAACTGGTACACGTTCTTCAGTTCGAGAAAATAGGCAGCCTGTACATTCCGCAGTCATTACAGGCGCAGATGAAAGAAGGTTACGATTACGGCGGCTGGACAAAATTGGCACAAGATTGGCATGATGGCAAACATTTTTGTGATTTCAACAGGGAACAGCAGGGGCGAATCGCCCAGGATTACTACAAGCTGGTAATTGTAGCAGCTTTACCGCTCGACGACCCTGTCAACCTGGCATATCAGCCATTTATAGACGAATTGAGAAGAGGGGAATTATAGCGTTACTCTTGTTTAAGAAATACCCCCCGTTTATTAGACAGGGGGTATTATTATTTCAGGCAGATTGTATTTACAATCATTGTCCGGTGTATAAAATGCTTTTAATGGCTATTTAGCCAGGTTTCCGTGAATACATACCACCAGCATATTCGGTCCGCTGTGAGTCCCCAGTATGGGGCCGATTTCTCCCATGAGTATCTTTTCACGCGGATACATGGGAGCTATGCGGTCGGCAAGGGAATTGGCTTCATCCGGACGGGTATTATACATAATTGCTATTTCTTTTACATCGCCTTCCTTGATCGCTTTCTCAATGAATTCGTATTGCTGTTCCATGCCTTTGGAGTAACTGCGCGCTTTTCCCATGGGAACGACTTCGCCGTCTTTCAAACCGATAAGCGGTTTAATGTTCAACATGGCTCCCATCAGGCTTTTTGCCTTGCCGATGCGCCCTCCCTTGGCAAGATATTTCAGTGTATCAAAGAGAACCATGAAGTGGATTTCGGGTACGGCTTCACGGGCAATCTTTACTACTTCTTCCATCGATGCCCCGGCTTTAGCGGCTCTGGCAGCCGCCAGGCAAATCATCGCCAGACCGCCGGTAATCGCGAGAGAGTCGATGACCTCGATAGGGCAGGTGCTTTGCATTGATTCGCGAGCCTGCAGCGCCGATGGGATGGTACCGCTTAATTTTGCAGATAGATGTATCGATACTATGCCGTCGGCATCCTTAGCCAATTCCTCATAAAGCTGTTTAAAATCCAGAGGAGTCGGTTGAGATGTAGCTGGGAAAACTTCGCCGCTAACCAGCTTTTTGTAAAACTCCTTGTTGGAAATATCCACTTTATCTCTGAATACGTCATTACCGAATCTTACATACAGGGGAACTACGGCGATATCCAGTTCTTTCAATAACTGCGGGGGGATATCGGCACTGCTGTCGGTTACGATTTTAACTGCCATGATTATTACCTCCCAATATTTTAATTACCGTTTTATGATTTTAAAAATATAAGGTCAAGTATGCTGGTTGTTTATTGTTACGGGAATCAGTTCGCGGCCGGCAAGATTATTTTCAGCGGTTTTTATTAGAGCGCTGAATCCCTGCACCAGAGCCGCAAT
The DNA here is from genome assembly GCA_964528955.1 of uncultured Dehalococcoidales bacterium. GTDB lineage: Bacteria > Chloroflexota > Dehalococcoidia > Dehalococcoidales > UBA5627 > UBA5627. The sequence continues at coordinate 8,409 of CAZGVH010000007.1, forward strand.
GTCTTCTTCGTTCAGGACTTCAAGTATTTTAATCATGTCGCCGGTATTATCCTGACGGATATCGCTCAGCAATTGTTTTCCTTTTTCAGTAATCGTCAGCCATTGTATACGGCGGTCACCGGTACCGGACATGCGTTTGATAATTTCCTGTGATGTCAGTCTGTCTACAATACCGGTTACTACCGGAGGAGATACATGAAGGGCGCCGGCGAGTTCCTTGAAGCTGGCTTTTCCTTTGCTGTAGATAAAGATCAGACTTTTTAGCTGAGTAATCGTTATATCCAGAGACATCCATTTTTCGGTTCTATATGCCATTATGAGGCGATTGATTTCCTTTTGAAAACTGACCGCTTTCTGGATCAACTCTGATTTATTCATTCTTTTACAATCTTCTATTCTGCTATATTTTTGCAGTTCAAAAACGCGCCGGAGCATCAATTTTATCGATAACAACGACAACTATTGTTAAATAGTTAATGATACGGTAACAGTTTATTGAAAGAAAACTATTTTGTCAATAGGAAATTAAACCATGTATTTCAGTTTCAACGGTTGTTTGGTTATACTTATGTTTAATGCTTGAGACATGGTAAAAAGATTCCTGATATAGGTATTATTGAAAATCAGCGGAGGGAAAAGTGGGAAGAGCAAAAACAATCCTCGGATGGATAGCAGTTTCCATAACGGTCTTGATTTCCAGCATTTGGGCATACTGGGGAGCCGTTGAAAATTTCCATGAGGGCTGGTATTCCAATTTCTGGGAAAATATGGGGATGTTTTTGTTCCAGTATCTTCTTTTCCCGATCATTTCTATTTCCCTGGCGCTGGTGATATTGAGATGGAAGAGGATCGGATTGATACTGCACTTTATCGCCGCCGCTTTTTGTATCTGGTTTTTCAGCGGAGCCAATTTTACCGTACTGGGATTACTTATCGTGCTTCCCTTCATTGTCCTCGGATTGCTGTATTATTTCGGCAAGCCTTCTCCCCGGAAATGGGCATATCTGCTGATAATCGTTATTCCGCTGGTTATCGTACTGGGAATTTCCGCAGGTCAGCTGGTAAAGGTATCGCAGAGAATCGACGACGGTAATTACGGTGCTGTGGTTGTCGAGGGGAACAGGATTAACCTGGTGTGGGCGCCGAGGGGTCCCGGCTGGCCGGACGAAGGGGTTTCCTGGGAGGAAGCGGGTGAAATCTGCAAGTACCTGTCGGAGGACGGCACGACTGTAATGGATGAAGAACAGAACATCTGGCGTTTACCGGCGGTTGACGAAGCCGTCCGTTCCATGATGCTGCACGGCGAAAACGCCGGAGGAATATGGTATGCCGGTGAGGGAAGGGCGGAATATGACATAACTCCCGACAAGGAATCGCCGTTATGGGACGTACATTCACAAGTAGTTTATTACTGGACATCGGAAACGTACTCGCAGGATGAAAACAGGGCCTATATAATCGTTTATCACGGTGGTGTCTATAGCAAATTGAAAACGGATTCCCAGGACTACCTGAGTTTCAGGGCGGTAAAAACAGTTGAAAATCCCTGATTTAATATAAATTAACAGACAGGTTGATTACGGTTTCAGCAGGGGAATATTCCGGGGCTTGCACAATGACTGCGACGCCTGAAAACAATTATCGGAATTACCGCGACCCTCTGGTAATTCCGATAACTGCAGGTGAATAATTGAAAAAAGAAAAAGAAATTTTTTACTACTTATCTTTAAAACACCTTTATTATAACATAGCAGTATATCGTTGTCAACATAGCGCATTGACTGATTATTTTCTGCTTAGGACACCTATAAAAGACGACTCCCGGAGTTGCTGCCGTCCTAAAATAGCACTGATGTGTATTATTTATAACTATAATTATTATATACAGGATATCGGGAAAAACATAGCGAATAATGCTACTTCGCTCTATTTGTGTTTAAAATAAATCCGCTACCGTACCCTCAGGCGTTGAAGGATACGGTAGCGGGGAATGGTGATACTGCCGGAAATATCAAAGATCGCTTGATTCCGTCAGAAGGGGAACATTATTAACTTGTCTGCATTCCGAGAGAATTGGCAATACTGTCTTTGGTATTCTCTTGACCGTTTTCATGTTATATAGTAGATTTTAGAAGCGGATAAAAGCTTTGAAGGTGGTATATGAAAAATTACACTATAGCAATGGTTGCTCATGATGCCAAAAAAGAAGTCATGGTCGAACTGGCGAAAAAATATCAGGCAAAGCTGTCGCATTTCAATCTGGTAGCTACCAGGACTACTGGGCAGCTTATAAAAGACAACACCGGAATGCCGGTAACTCTCTTACAGAGCGGTCCGATGGGCGGCGACCAGCAGGTGGGGGCTATGGTGGCGGAGGGAAAACTGGAAGCAGTCATATTTTTACGCGACCCGTTATTTGCACAACCGCACGAACCGGATATCTCGGCTCTGATGCGTGTTTGCGACGTACACAATACGCCGCTGGCAACCAACCTGGCAACTGCCGAATCGGTATTGAATCTCCTTTTTGAAAAAGCCGGATTGTAGAAACGGATATCATAAAATGTCCCGGCAATCTCCAGCGGTGAATATTATCATTGCTATGCCTTGTTGATTATCAGTAATGGATTTTCTTCAATATGCGGGGCTCGCAACGGCCATTTTAATTTGTCATGCTGGAGTTCGTGAAGAACGAACGAAGCATCTGGGGTAGGGGGTATTTTCTGACCGCCTCCCTCCGGATGCTTCAGTCCCGACAGGTCGGGACTTCCAGAATGACAATGTAGAGGGACTCCTCGCAGCGACTATACTAATAAAGGCAAGAAGTAGAACGCTGCAATAAGATGGATTTTGGTAATTTGTCAGCATAGATAGATATGTCTCGGGTATAATAATAAAAAAGAGGCGGATTATTTAATCCGCCTCTTTGCGTACCGGTTTTAATTTCCTACTTTTGTTTCATCTTTTATTCGATATCGAATACTATCTGTATGCTGGTGGATATCTTGACTTCACCGGTGCTGATGCTGGTAGGTACAGCTCCTTCACCTTTTATTGCAGACGTGTCATAAGCCGGATAGTAGTAGATCGGACTGTAACCGCCGTTATCTACAATATAGTTCGGTTCGCCCAGGGTAACACCGGTTAATTCGGCAATCTGGGTTGCTTTAGCTATGGCATTGGCAATCGCTTCGGCGCGGGCTGCTGTATAGTAAGCCTCGGTATCGTCTACCGTAAAGCTGATACCGTTAACAACGGTATATTCGCCGCCGGCATCTACTACGTCATCGATTATGCTGCCGGCATCGTCGGTATTCCTGACTTTGACGGTGACCGTATTCGAGACAGAGTACCCGGACAGGATTCTGTTGCCGTCTTTATCCCATGTCCATACAGGGGAAACGCTATAGCTGCTCGTTTGAATATCTTTTTCATCGATATTGTAGCTTTCGAGCACTGCCATAATTGCGGCCATCGATTCTGCCGCCTGTGCCTGAGCAGCTTCCAGTGTGTCCATCTGGACATAGACTCCCAGATTTAAAACGGCAATATCGGGAACAACGGTCACATCACCGGTGCCGGTTACCCAGATACCGACATTCTGCTGGCTGACTATACCGGTTGAATCGTCATCGGAAGACAAAGCAAATCCGAAGGCACCGACTGCCAGGAGAACCAGGGATGCCATTACGATCCCTACCACAGATATCAACTTGTTACTCATTTTTATCCCTCCTTGAAATATTAAATTGTTTATTGATTCTGTTTTACAATATATATAACGCAGTACAGCGGTTGAGGTTAGGTCGAAAAGGGAGAAAATTCCTGTAAACAGGTTGTTTAATCCCTGATGTTCGGTTTTAGAGGATGTGAGCGGCAGGAATAATATGTATGTATTGTAAAATCCAATCGTGCATATGTCGGGTGAAAAAAAATATAAAAAATACTGCCTTTATTTAGTGATGAAAATTTCAGGAGGTGAGTAAATGATTAGAATTTAGAAGAGCCAGTTAAAGATAAATGCGAACAGGGCGCCCAGCGCACCGCAGATGGGGAAAGTGAAAATCCAGGCGCTGACAATACTGCCGGCAACCCCCCACCTCACCGCCGATAATCGTCTGGTAGCGCCTACGCCCATAATGGCTGTGCTGATTGTGTGAGTAGTGCTCAGAGGAATACCCAAAAAAGATGCCAGTTGTATTGCCGTTGCCGCTGCCGTTTCGGCAGCAAAACCGTGAACCGGTTCGAGCTTGGTCAAGCGGCATCCCATCGTTTTTATTACACGCCAGCCGCCGACGGCTGTCCCCAAACCTATTACTATACCGCAGAGTATTATGACCCATATCGGAACATAAAATTCGGGCAGTACTCCACCCAGTACCAGGGCTAGCGCAAAAACACCCATGAATTTTTGTCCATCATTGCTGCCGTGACTGAAAGCCATAAATGCCGCTGAAAGAATCTGTAATTTACCGAATAAATTGCGAACCGTATGGGGGCTGACCTTGCGCAATATCCAGTAAATAATCGTCATCAGCATGAAAGCGAAAGAAAAACCCAGCATGGTGGAAAAACCCAAACCGACGAAAATCTTCTGCCATCCACTCGCTAGAAGGGCTCCGGAGCCGGCTACAACCAGAGCCGCTCCCGCCATTCCCGAGACGAGCCCGTGTGAAATGCTGATGGGTATTCCCAGCCAGGTGGCGGCGGCTCCCCATACAGCAATAGCCAGAACGGCGGCCGCGATAACCGAAAGACCTATGGAATCAGGGCTGACAATTCCCGAACCGATGGTTGCAGCGACAGCGGTACCTGTAATTGCAGCTCCAAGAATGTTCAATACGGCAGCCATAATCAGCGCATATAACGGGCGCAGCACACGTGTGGAAACAACAGTAGCGATTGCATTGGGGGCATCGTTCCAGCCGTTGACAAATTCAGCGACGAGAACCAGGATTAAAACGATAATAAGCGATACGGTCAATAAATATTCCCTAAATGTATTTCAAGGAAAATAGAATTTATTCCTTTTAACATTATAACATCAAGATGATAAATATACCGTTAATATCCGACGGCATTGATTAAAATAATACCATTAATCAGGTTGCCAAACAATAATCTGAGCAGCAGGTATGCATCCGGAGTATTCTTAGAAGTCGTTTTTCGGTACGTCTACAGGCAATGCGATAAAAAAAGTGCTTCCTTTTCCTACTATGCTTTCTACCCACAGCTTTCCGTTGTGCGCCTCTACCATTTGACTGGCGATTGCTAATCCCAGGCCGGTACCGCCGTCATTTCTGGAGCGGGCGGATTTCACCCTGTAAAACCTGTCGAAGATATGCGGCAGATGTTCGGGAGGAATACCCTCTCCGGTGTCGGAGACGCTGATAAGGATATGGTTTTTATTGAAATATTTACTTCGCTCTTTTTTCTCTATCCCGATTGAAATTATACCGTTTGCGGGTGTATGCCTTATGGAATTGGTTAGCAGGTTGTTGATCACCTGTTTTATGCGCCCCGGGTCGACAAGCAGCCGCGGCAGGTCGGTGGCATCTTTTAATTGCAGCCTGATGCTTTTTCCTGCGGCGGCGTTTTCAAATTGTAAGAGCACCTGCCTTACCAGTTCCGGGATATCGGAATATGTTTTTTCCAGCTTGAGCTGGCCTGTTTCCGCCATAGAGATATCTCTCAGGTCGCTGATGAGGCGTGTAAGTAAAACGGTTTGTTCCTTAATGGTGCCGAGGTGCTCCGCATCTGCCTGGAAGAGCCCGTCCACTATCCCGTCGACGGTGCCGCCGATGACAGTCAGGGGTGTCCTTAATTCGTGGGCTATATCGGCCATCAACTGTTTGCGCGTTTGTTCGCTTGCCTCAAGCCGTGAAGCCATAGTGTTAAAAGATTGCGTCAACTCTCCGATCTCGTCTGCTGAGCTTACTTTAACGCGGTATCCCAGGTCTCCGCCGCTGATATGCCTGGCTCCGCCTGTCAACGCATTTATTGGTTTAGTCAGATATCTTGTCAACAGCAAACCGAGAAGAAGGGCAACTATAATACCTGTTATCGCCGCTATCTGGATAGCTCTGTTTACCTGGTCTAAATAATCCTGCTGGGTCGCATCGAGAATTGTATCCGATGCATCGGTAACTTGAACCCAGTGATTTCCCTGCCCCCCCATATGTCCGGCACCCTGTCCGTTCCCCTGTGTATTAGTAAGAACAAACACCTCTCCGACAGTATTCCCTGAAACGATAACAGGGGTTCCATTTCCCAGTCCGACATTATCGGAATATTGTGCCAGCCATTCATTTTCGGTATCTCCGACAATCAACCCGGAGTTGTCGGCTACCACGATGCGGGAATTGGCCGACCATAACAATTCATCGATATAAGCTTCGATATTCGTCCACGTCTTTTCAAGGTTATAAAAATTACCGATACTTTCCGCTATCTCTTGTATACGTGACATATTGCTCTGGTTGATATAGGTATGGAATTCGCTGGTGGTAATACGGTTGACCATAATTGCCATCAGGCTTACGCAGACGGCTACCACGAGCAGGATCACTCCCGTTAACTTCCAGCCGAGCTTTTTCACCCGCCATCCTCCATTTTGTATCCGACGCCGTAAACAGTGATGATATATTTGGGATTTTCCGGTTCGGGTTCTATTTTCTTGCGTAAATTCTTGATGTGGCTGTCGATGGTGCGTTCATAGCCTTCATAGGCATCCCCCTGGATGCTGTCTAACATTTGCAGCCGGCTGAATACGCGTCCCGGGTGTGCGGCTAATAGTTGCAGCAGGTCGAATTCGATAGGAGTTAGTTCTATGTTTTGCTCTCCCCGGGTTATCAGCCGCTTTTCGATATCGATGGTTAAATCCCCGGTATGAATTTTCTTCACGGTCCCGGTTGAAGTACCTTCGTAGCGGCGCAGTACCGCTTTTACGCGCGAAACCAGTTCTTTGGCATCGAATGGTTTGGTGACATAATCGTCTGCACCCAGTTCAAGCCCGACGATTTTATCCGTTGTTTCGTCACGGGCGGTCAGCATTATTATAGGGATGTTGGAATCTTTTCTAAGTGTTTGGCACACTTCCCAGCCTGAAATTTCCGGCAGCATCAGGTCGAGTATTATCAAATCCGGAGTGTATTTTTTAACGGCTTCGAGCGCTGCTTTTCCGTCATAAGCGGTGATAACAGAAAAATTGTCTCTTTCAAGATAGGCCGAGACAATTTCGGTTATCTTTTTTTCATCGTCTACAACAAGAATTTTCTTGCCCATTTCAGGGGATTTCTCCTGTTTTATCTAAAATTAATCTTACTCATATAATGCGGGTTTAGCAAGTAATAATATTAGAGGCAGATAATTTTCTGCCTCTAATACCGCCATTTAAATTTAATTAATGAGCGTTCTTGCCCCACTGATGCTGGTCGCCGGGTCCGGTTCCGTCGCTGCTTTCACCCCAGCTGTTACAGGTTCCATTCATATTTCCGCTCTGGCCGCCCTTGCCGCCGTAATGTCCGATATCGGTTGCATTGACCATTTCATAAGTTCTTTCAAGCATATTTGCCAGCATTACATCGGCCTGATCCTGGGTGATTGTTCCGTCAGCTACCAGTGCCTCGACATAGGCTGTTTTAACTTCCATGATGGCTGCCACGAGTTCTTCTTCGCTGACTCCGTAATTGGCTGCGATTTCAACCAGGCTCAATCCGTCCAGGCGCATCGCTTGCAGCTCATCCTGGGTTATACCGAGCAGTTCACAGACGGCAGCGCATACGTCGGAAGAGTCATTAAATAACCCGCCTCCGATGCCGACGCCTGTTCCGGTGCAGTCACCTGTTCCGGTACCATCGCAAACTCCATTACCGTTGGCATAGCTTGCGTTATCGTTTGCCGGGCTGGCAGACAGGGTAGCTCCACCGACTGAAGCAAACAACAGGCCTGCGACCAGTAGTAATCCAAGTGCAACTAACAGTTTTTTCTTCATTTTAGTCCTCCGTTTTTTTCTTTTTCCGGTTTCTCCCCGGATTACTTTCATTATATAGACACAATGTGGAGAAATTATGGAGAAAAGATGTTGTTAATATGTTTTTCTCACATCTGAGTGTTACTGTAATCTGTTAAAGATTACAGCTATAATTATTGGAATAATACGGCTGCTTTATGGAGGGCAGAAAACTTGGAATGGCAGGAAATTTTAGGACTGGTAGGCGGTTTCTTTACAACTACATCTTTAATACCACAGGTTTGGAGGCTTTACAGGCTTAAAAGCGCGCGTGAAATAAGCCTGACCTTCAATATTTTTTTTGCTATAGGCGTCAGTTTCTGGCTGGCGTACGGGATTGTCCTGAATTTACCGGCAGTGATTTTCTGGAACGCCATAACCATTGTACTGGTCGGCAGCATGTTATATGCCAAGCTCAAATATAACCATTAATTTCCAGTTTAAGAATGGTAGCTGAGTTCCCGGTATATTTTTAATTGTTCAATCAAATGCTGTATTGACAACGAATAGAAACTGGATTAAAATAGTCCAATATGGACAGGAAGGTTTTTTTAATTAAATCGGATACGGATTATGCCATGCGCATGCTGGTTAACCTGGCTTTAAGGAAAAAATCCGTCCCGGTAACGGCTGCGGTTTTAGTTGAAGGGCAGAATGTTCCGGTAGATTTTGCTTATAAGATACTGCAAAAATTGTGCCGGGCGAAAATTCTGCAGAGTTATAAGGGTGCTAATGGGGGTTTTATATTGGCAAAAGAACCGCAGGAGATTAGCCTGCTGGAAGTTGTTAAAGCGGTGCAGGGTCGTATAATAATCCGTCCCTGTCTGCTGGGTGATGATAATTGTGTTTCGGCAAAACCTTGTTCGGTGTCTTGTAAATTACAGAAATTACAGGAGACCCTGGATAGCGAAATGTATGGAATAACACTGGCCGATATTATCGGGATAAAACGCAATCTTTCTTAAACTTCACTGATTGTGATAGGAAGGCGCAAGGCAAGGTCAATTATATGAAATTACCGGCGATAAAAAGAGATTTTAAAAATATAATCAACTATATCCTCGATATTATACTGGCGCTGTCTATAATAGTTACGCTGGCTTCCAGTTATATCCTGTGGTTTGTGCTTCCCAGAGGGAGCGGTGCTCATTTTGAAATGTGTGGCAATCAAGGTATGGGTTTCGGTGGTAATTTTTATGGGGTTTTCGGTATCCCCAGGTATTTATGGATTGAAATACATAACTGGACTTCGGTAATTTTGCTCGGGATAATTATATTGCATATAATTTTTCATTGGGGCTGGATTGCAGAAACCCTGAAAAGGACTAAAAGCTATTTCAGCGGACCTGTAAGAAAAGTGACGGAGCAATATGCAGCTTCTGTCTTGCTCTTTATTCTGTTTGCGGCTGACTGCTTCAGCGGTTTCGTGCTCTGGCTGGTT
>CAZGVH010000008.1:0-17155 GCA_964528955.1 uncultured Dehalococcoidales bacterium
GTGGCGGTGCTTTTCACTCCGTCTATGGTTGTTATCTCAATGTCTCCGTTCGGATGTTGAATCTGAGACCCGGCCTCGGGGTCCCAGATATTGGTCGTGCCATCAGGATAGGAGACAGCCTTTCCGCCATCCGGAGTTTCAACATATACCGTCCCGTCACTGTATATGGTACCGACTGTGCCGTCAGGCAAGGTTTTTGTAGTTGTACCATCAGGATTATGCTGTATGGTAGTACCCGGCGGGTCATCAGAGTCTGTCGTTTCGGATTCATCATCAGGTTCCAGTGAAAGTTCCGGTAAAGGAGGCGGTGGTTGGACAGGGGAGTCATATGTATCGAATGTATCGGCATCATTCACGATAAGCCCGGCACCGGCGGCTGCCGCCCCTCCGGTGAAAACAGCGCCTATGAAATGGTGGGTATGTTCGAAGAAGCCGAATGCCTGAAACGACTGGAGGTAAACCGACAGGTCTATCGTGTTAAGCTGGCTGATAAAACCGACTGCCAGCGCAGCCGGGATTACATTTAAAAAAGCTCCCTGGTTATAAGGAGTAGTCGGCCTGTAATTCAGGAAACGGGGAAGCGCCATATTTAAGGCAGCAAGCAGCAGTCCTATCCATGCGAATAAATAACCGGCATCGAAGACATCGATACTGAAGCGGAATCTGAAATCCCCACCTAAAATGGAAGTAATCGTCGGCGACAGGGTAAATAACAGCAGTCCCGAGAGAGCCAGTATCAGGTTACGTCTTTTGGAGAGGTTAATACCTCCCCAGAACATCAATACTATGCTGATAATGACAAGAATGACAAATCCCGGAAAAACAAGATCAGGGCGGGAAAACAGGTTTTCGGGTTTGAGCAGTACAACACTCAAATAATTGGGAATAGTATCCGGTGTTTGACCGGTGGGCAGGGCAAGGAAGTCTGCTACCGGCAGCAAAAAAAACATAAAGAAACAGATCCTGGCTATTAAAGGTGTGAAAAATGCGACCAGTGATTGCCAGGGGGAAATTTTTAGCGGTAATCGGTTTAATAGTTTTAGAATAGTAAGACCGAAGATTGTAGCAATAATAATACCCAGAGCGCCGTTAAAAATAGAACCGAAGATTATTCCTGCGAGGATTGTAATCAGGAGAGGGATGCCTTCCTTGGTAAAAAGCCATTTAATGCGATTGCCAAGTGATCGGGTAATCCTTTCAATGCTTATCATAGCCGACTCCCCTTAAAGTATTTATTTAACCTGATAATTTATGTCATAATTATATTGAGAATAACATAAAATTTGAGCTACGGCAATACATTTTTAGATTTGAAATAGTGAAGATAATCCTTGACGCTCTCCTGTATCTCGAAATTTCTTAATAAATGCGTTTTAAACGGGCATATTTTCTGTCATAACCGATTGTAACGACGGCGAGGAATCATCGCCAAATATCAATTGACTACTGTCGCTACATTGCGTTAATATGGCGTTAAGGAACTTTAGTGAACGAAGCATTTTACATTTTCTACCATTTAGCGATGATACTTTCATTGCTGATTGCCGTTTTTTACGCTGTATTGACGTGGCGCCGCCGCCGCGTACCCGGGGCACAAGCAATGATAGCGCTGGCTATTTCTACGTTTGTCTGGACGCTGGGTTATTACTGCGAGGCTAACAGTGGCACTCTGGAGCGGCAATTATTTTTTACCGGCATCGGCTACATCGGCTCTTTAAGCGTGCCGGTAGCATGGTTTCTTTTTGCACTGCACTACACGGCCGACAGCATAAAGATAACGGTAAAGAAAGTCGCCCCTTTATGTATAATTCCGCTGATTGCTTTGATAATGATCTGGACTAATAACTGGCATCATTTAATGTGGTCTGGTGAACACCTCGTTCAGTCGGGATCCTTTACGATTACAGTTAAAACCTACGGGACACTCTTCTGGGTAATGATGTCATATAATTATATCCTTGTTGTTACCGGAGCTGTCATACTGATACGAAGATTGTTTGTCGGCACCCCCTTATATAAAGGACAGGCTGTTTCACTAATAATCGCAGCCTCTTTGCCGTTGCTATGGAATATTATTTATGTATTCGACCTGTTTTCACTTCCCCGCAAAGACCTGACACCGGTAATGTTTGCGATTTCCGGGCTGTTTATCATCCTGGGTTTAATGCGTTTTCAATTATTGACGGCAGTGCCTTTCGCTCGTAAATTGCTTATTCAACATCTGTATGACGGGATACTGGCTTTCGATATGCATAACCGCTTGCTGGAAGCCAATCCGGCGGCGCTGTCGATATTTAAATTGAGTAAGAACGTTATCGGGCACAAAATAGAAGGCCCTTCTCCATTATCTCCTGTCGTAAAACATATTTCGTCCGGCAAGATTGATAATATCGAATTAGCGCTCAAGATCTCTAATGAAAAACGTTTCTACGATCTTGAAACGGTAATGATGCGTGATAATACCGGTTCGCAGATCGGATGGCTGGTTATAGTACGGGATATCACAGAGCGCAAGCGCCGGGAACTGGAATACAAGACCATCCTTGATACGGCAGTCGACGGCTTCTGGATTACCGATATGCAGGGCCGCTTTATAGAAGTGAATGACGCTTACTGTAAAATGAGCGGTTACAGCCATGATGATCTTTTAAATATGAAGGTCGACGATATTGAGGCGACCGAGACCCAGCAACAGGTTTCATTACATATCGACAGGATAATTCATAAAGGTAAAGACCGCTTCGAAACCCGTCATCGACACAAGGACGGCAGCCTTTTCGATGTCGAGGTGAGCGCAAACTATCTCGAAGGCGGCGGCGGCAGGATTATGTCATTCATCAGGGATATCACCGAGCGCAATAAAATGCAGGTACAGTTGATAGAGCAGGACCGATTGGCTTCCATAGGGCAGTTAACGGCGGGAGTCGCGCATGAATTGAATAATCCGCTTACCAGTGTAATCGGTTATTCGGGACTGCTGCGTGAACGTGACCTGCCTGCCGATATAAAAGACGATATAATTATAATTCACAATGAGGCGGAGCGCGCCGGCAAGATAATAAATAACTTACTCACCTTTGCCAGGAAACACGGCGAGGGGAAATCGCCGACCGATATCAATGAGGTAATCGAGAGGACACTGGCATTGCGCGTCGGCGAACATAGATTACACAATATAAAAACAATCACGCGGTTGGCTGGAGACCTGCCCGCATTACTGGTAAACAGTTTCCAGCTGCAACAGGTTTTCCTTAACATTATTATCAACGCCGAATATTTTATGTTAAAAGCTCATAATAAAGGGACGCTGACTATCATTACCGAGCGGGCGGACGATTTTATTCGAATTAAAATAACGGATGACGGCCCCGGTATTTTAAAGAAGGATCTGAATCATATTTTTAATCCCTTTTTCACTACCAAAGAGGTAGGTGAAGGCACCGGTCTCGGTTTAAGTATCTGCCACGGTATAATAACCGAACACGGTGGCAGGATACGGGCTGAAAGCAAACAGGGCGAAGGGGCTACTTTTATAATCGAACTGCCTGTTGAAAAGAGCTCCGATGAAATATAATACTTAGCTATCGGATATTATTAACAGGATAAATATGAAGTGATGGATTTGGAAGAAAAACTGGTTGCCCCCTGCGGTATGAACTGCGGATTATGCGTCAACTACCTGGCGATGAAAAACGACCTTGATAAGCATGGCTTTAAAAGGATGTACTGTCAGGGTTGCCTGCCGCGCGGAAAGAATTGCGTCTTCATGAAAGAACACTGCAAATTGCTCGGCGACGGTCTGGTCAGGTTCTGCTATGAATGTCAGAACTTCCCTTGTAAACGTTTGAAAGCCCTCGATAAGCGCTATCGTACGAAGTACCATCTGAGCATGATAGAAAACCTCGAATTCATCAGGGAAAACGGAATCGAAAGTTTTTTGGAAAAGCAGGAAGAGAAATGGCGCTGCGGCAATTGCGGCGATGTAATTTGCTGCCACAATGGTTTATGCCTCTCCTGCGACCTCGACAAACTGAAACAGAATAAAAAGTACCGCTGGGGGGAACAGCAGCAGTAATGCAATCAATTGTCTCTTTCGGTTCTTATAAATAATGGTTGCTTTCGCTCCTTGACCCTTCGACAGGCTCTCCTACGCTGTCGCTTCAGGACGAGAGGGCGAGCGGAATTTTTTCCTTTATGTATATGATAACTAAAGCTATCCGTTGTGAGCCCCAAAAGCCGCTCGTGGTCTTGTCCCACACTTGGGATGAGCTTGTCGAATCCATAGCGGCGTCAAATAATTACCCATAGCAACCAGGAATGATAAAAATGGCTCTTTTTATTCGATATAATCGATGTAATATGTTATAATTTCACGATAGTGGTTGTAGCTGAAACACATTAATATTGCTTTAGTCAGGCAAAATTTTCCCCTCAGTTCCGCCACGGATTTCAACGGTTATAGCCTGAGTATTGATTTATTCCTTCCTGCCATCCGTTATCAAGCTCGCTGCAGGTTGTCGTTGAGGACGCAGGGAAAATTATGTTAAAAGCAGATTTGCATGTTCACAGCAATCATTCTTACGATTGCCGGAACAAACCGGAAGATATAATCAAGCGTTGCCTGGATACAGGGATAAACTGCATCGCCGTAGCCGATCACGGCACCGCCGAAGGTGCATTGATTATACAGAAACTGGCTCCTTTCCGCGTTATCGCAGCCGAAGAAATTATGACCCAGTACGGCGAGGTGATGGGGATGTTCCTTAAAGAAAGCATTCCCAATAAAATCCCATTTGCCGAAGCCGTATCCCGCATCCGCGAACAGGATGGGTTGGTTTGCATTCCCCACCCTTTCGACAAACCCAACCGCCACGGCTTGGGGCGAAAAAAGCTGGAACAATATATCGGTGATATAGATATAATCGAAGTATTCAACGCCCGCAGTCCGCTGCCGTGGTTCTCAAAGACCTCAAATACTTTTTCGGATAAATACAGGAAAACAAAAAGCGCCGGCAGCGATGCGCATACGATACGGGAAATCGGCTCGACTTATATAGAGATGCCGGAATTTTCAGATAAACAGGATTTCTTAAGTGCTTTAAAAAAAGGGACTATCCACGGCAGGATAACCAATCCTTTCGTCCTACTCGGCGGTCCCTGGGCGAGTATAAGAAAAGTAATTTAAAATTAATATCAGGTAACAGAAAGGTTTAAAAAATTGAAAAGAGCGGTAAGCATCAGCATCGGTTCATCGAAACGCGATAAAAAGGTTGTTATCAATCTTCTAGGCGAAGATATCAGCATCGAACGCATAGGCACTGACGGCGACATGGAAGCGGCAGCTTTGAAGTTTGCGGAGCTGGACGGCAAAGTGGATGCCTTTGGTGTCGGCGGCGCCGACCTGGGAATACTGGTTGACGGCAAATGGTACCCGCTTTATTCGGTAATGTCGCTCATCCGTTTTATAAGAAAGACGCCGGTGGTGGATGGAACCGGGCTGAAGAACACGCTGGAAGACAGAGTTGGAGCTTTCCTCGAGACCGAACTGGGTGAATATATCGCGGAAGCAGGCGAGAAGAAAGTCTTTATTATGACCGGCTCCGACCGCTGGGGGCTGACTCAGAGTTTTACAAGAGCAGGATATGACTGTGTTTTCGGTGATTTGATGTTCTCGCTGGGAATTCCCATAGCCCTTCATACGAAAAAACAACTGAAAGTGCTCTCTTCCCTGCTGATGCCGCTGGCCGGTCGTCTGCCGTTTAAATGGATTTACCCGATTGGGGAGAAGCAGGACGAACGCAAACCGAAACACGTTAATCATTTCAAATGGGCGACTGTAATCGCCGGCGATTGCCATTATATCAAACGCTACATGCCGGACGATATGACGGGGAAGGTGGTAGTCACCAATACCACCACGCCCCAGGACGTCGAGCTATTTCGTAAATGCAGAGTTAAATACCTGGTCACCACCATGCCGGTACTTGACGGGCGTTCTTTCGGTACGAACGTTATAGAAGCTGCTCTCATCGCTCTTTCCGGAAAAGGCCGCAAGCTGGAAATAGCGGAATACGACGAACTGCTGAATAAAATCGGCTTTAAATCGACCGTACGGAAATTGAACTGAAGTTAATGGTAAAAGAGGATACAAAGATGGATGCTATCGTTTTAGCCGGAGGAACTCCCCGCTCGGAAGACCTGCTTTATCAATTCACCAAAGGCGCTCCCAAAGCCATGCTGGAAATCTTTGGAAAACCGATGGTGCAGTGGGTGCTGGATGCCCTCTCGAATTCCGTATCCGTCGATAATGTAATCATCGTAGGGTTGCCACAGGACAGCCGCATTTACTGCTCAAAAAAAATGTACTTCGTTCCCGACCGGGGCGGACTGATAGAGAATTTAAACGCCGGAGCAAAAAAAGTTGCAGAAATCGATAAGCAGGCGACTCACTCCCTTTTTGTTTCCTCCGATATACCGGCAATAACCGGGGCAATGGTAGACTGGGTAATAAAGGCTACTCACGGGGAAAACAAGGACATGTTTTACAATTTAGTTTCGCGCGAGGTTATGGAAAAACGATTCCCTCACTCCTGTAGAACGTATATGAAATTCAAGGATATAAATGTCTGCGGCGGAGACCTGCACGTATTCAGCCTGCGTATTTTACTGGAGGAGGATAAAGGTATCCGTAAAAAGCTGGCCGCCGCCCGTAAAAGCCCGATAAAACAGGCGGGACTGATCGGTTTAGATACCCTCTTTCTTTATTTGATCGGACAGTTAACGCTTGATAAAGCCGAGAGAAACATCTCAAAACATTTGAAAGTTTCCGGGAAAGCCGTCATTTGCCCCTACGCCGAGGCCGGGATGGATATCGATAAACCCTGCCATCTGGAGATATTAACGGCTGAGATGCAGCGTAATTAAGTTCTGTCCGCAATAACTGTGATTTCGCCGGTTGTTAATTGCAAATACGAAATAATTCGAGTAATAGAAAAACAGACTGGGTACGAATACCCACTCCGCAATATTGACATGAATATAATGCTTGTGTTATAAGTTACCGTAAGTTTTCCCGAAAATAAATTAAGGGGTATCGAATTATATGGACGATTCAATTCGAAGCAAGATAATAGCTCTTTTAAAACCGGTATCGGAGGGAATCAAAATAGCCGATGTCCGTATCGGGCTTGGATATACCTGTGTTAGCCTGGATAACGGAAACGCCGGGCTGGCATGGACTGCCCTGAATGATTCCGGCAGCTGCACTCATGAAACCAGAGCTGGAAAACTGGCCGGCAGTCCTGCCTGCGAACTTCTGGAAATGCTTTCGAATGATTTAAAACCGCTTTCCCGCACCATTGGGCTGGCGACGGCAAATGCGCTGGTCGCCGGGTTGCCGCGTCCGCAAGCAGCGGGAAAAGATGCTTTGGATCTGGTCGATATACAGTCCTCAGACCGTGTCGTCATGGTCGGCTTCTTCGGCCCGGTAGTTCCCAAACTGAGGCAGACAGGCTGCAAACTGGATATCCTGGAACTCAATGAAAACAGGCCGGGCATTATTTCGCCGGAGGATGGAAGGGAAGCGCTGGCGGCGTGCAGCGTGGCGATTATTACCGCTACTTCCATAGTAACCGGAACATTCGATGATTTAATGGCCGGACTTGTAAAACCGCGAGCCGTAATTGTGCTCGGGCCGTCCACTATTATGTATCCTCCCGTTTTTAGCGGAATGCTGGTTACTCACCTGGCGGGAGCATGGGTAAAAGATGCGGCAGCAGTGGGGAAAATCGTTTCCGAGGGCGGCGGAACCATGATATTAAAGCAGTGTCTGGATTTCAAGACAATTTGCCTTTAAAGCCGGTAAAAAACATCAGGCGATTATCTCGTTCAGGCCGTCGATAATATGAACAAGCTCTTCTTCCGGTAGCCGTCCGATAAGGGAACCTATTCTTTCCGTAGAGAATGTCCTTATCTGGCTTATCTTTACCCATGATCGCCTGGGCAAACCTGCGCTTTTTAGTTCGAAGGTCAAGGGGAAACCCGCTTTTTGCAGCTGACTGGTAATTGCAACGACTATTGCCGTTCCTGAGCGCTCGTTGAAAATATTATGGCTGAGTATCAGTACCGGGCGTAATCCGGATTGTTCGTGTCCTATCGCAGAACTAAAATCGGCCCAGCGAATCTCGCCTCTCAATATCCGGGCCACTGTTCGGCATCCTCTGCAAATCCTTCTTCGGAAATTGCTCTTTCAAAGCTGGAATCGAGCTTGCTGCATTCCTTTACCAGTCGGGTCTTTTTCATCCTTAAAAGTTTTTCATTGACCGCTTCCTGTATGGCCTGACTGCGGTTTCGGAAAACTTTATTATCCACCAGCCTGTCCAACTCTTCGACCGACCATCCCTCTAAGGTTATTGCTATCTTTTCTTTCGGCATTTTCTACTCCATTGGTATGATATAATATCATACTTTTCAAAACAGGTAAATAGTCATATTATTCGTTAAAAATAGCTACAATTCCTAAACGGCGATAGAATCCTGTGGCTAATCGTATGGTCACTAATTACCGGTATATGCCGTCTGTAATCAGCTCCCCTTGCTGGAAAGGACGATGTTCTGCCGTGTCAGCATACGTGTCATCAACAGAACGATTATAGAGATGATGGTTGCTCCTGCTGTGTACCATAAAACAAAAGACCACGAGGTAATATCTATTATTCCGGTAGCCAGACCGGCCGGTATGCCGATCATCAATCCGAATCCTATCAGGAACGACGGTGCAATGGCAACATCCGGATTGCCGGCAAGAGAAACCAGCATAATAAAGCCCAAAACGGCAAGGAACAGCAGCGGATTGCCGAACAGCCCGACTACAAGAGACGCTCCGGGAATAATAAATGAGCCCCACCCCGGTATAACCGCAGCAAGGTTAACCGTCAAGAGCACGATGACTACCGAAGCAATCGAGATTACAAAACCGGGGATAAAAACCGCCAGACATTTGCCGACCCACAGCGTTTTCGGCCCCAGCGGGGTGGCCATCAGGCATTCGATAATGCCATCAACCTTTTCTTTGGTAATCTGCAAACCGGAAAACCCCCAGGTAAATGCCAGCAGTATCGCCAGCGTAATAAAATAGACAACCAGCCCGACGATAAACTCCGCAACAGGAAAGGCTTCCGTTGCACCGTACCACTCAGAAAGACGCAACGCGATAGAAATACCGGCGGCAGCGGCGATGGTGATGACTGCCGCTACAATCAGCATAATGCGAAATGCGGCTGTTGAAATCATTTCACGATAATCGCGCCTGCAAACCAGCAATAATTTATTCAATCTTAACCTCTAAATAGAAAGCATTATGGTTTCGCTTTTTAGATTGCGGTACATGAGAAGCATTCCTATGGCGATAACAGCTGTTGTTCCCAACAGGATCAAGGCGAATAACCACGAATCTGCGCTCAGTGATGTACGAACGGCCAGTTGAATCATGACATTAGCCATCAGGGGCAGGAAGATTTGCCCGGTGACATTTGCCGTTACCGGTTTGCCGACCAGTCCGACGATATGCACGAACATGGTTACCGCCAGATACAAAAGCGGCACTGCCAGCAGGTTGCTGATAAACATCCAGAAAGTAAAAACGAATCCGGTATCGCCGGTAAAATATATCAGATTCAAAACCAGGAATGCCGCTATCGTCAAAATAATCGTGAATACCAGCCCGGGTAGAAAAACCGCCAGGCTTTTACCGAGCCACATTTCGTGCGGGGATACCGGTGTTGCCAGCAGCGCCTGGATATTGCCCCTGGCCTTTTCCCTCACCAGGGATTGATAGGAAAATACGCTGGTATAGATGCCGATGGATATAAAACTGGCGCAGAACAGGGTTACCCCCATAGCGTTCTGCACAACCGACATATCGGGTGCCGTTTTCTCCATTTCCGGGTTCAGGATCAGCGCTGCCAGGATTGCGATGGTTCCGGCGACACAGATAAATATTATCGCTAAGGTGATAACGGTAGTAGCCGTCATCCTCAACTGGTTTTTTACGGCAAACTTCATCACAAGGGAAGTCTTGTTCATGCGCCTTCCGCCTCTTTCAGGATAGTGGAATAGAGGTCTTCCAGCGAGGCTTCGCGCCTGCCGACATTCTCGATCTTGACTCCCTGACCGGCGAGATAGCCGATGATATCCGATACTTCGGCTGCCCCTGCTCCGCTTTCGAAGAAAAGGCTATTCGACCTGAAATCGAAGAATCCCAAACCGGTTTGTTTCTTCAAATTATCGAGAAGAGACTCTGACATAGAGCTGCTGATTTCGACGACGATGCTGCTCCTGCCCATCTTCTGCCGCAGGTCTTTCAGGTCTCCGTACATTTTTATCTGTCCGCGATCTATAAGCGCGATGCGGTTGCAGATGCGCTGCACCTCATCCAGATTATGCGAGCTTAACAGCACCGTTTTCTTTTCGACACGCGCGATATCCAGAAGGATTTTCCTGATCTCGATCTGCCCGGTCGGGTCTACTCCGGCAGTCGGTTCGTCGAGAATCAATACCTGCGGATTATGCACCATGGCGCGCGCCAGCGACAGCCTTTGTCTCATCCCCTTTGAATAGGTCCCGGCGCGGTCACCGGCGCGGTCGGAAAGCCCCACCATATCCAGTACTTTAGCGATGCGCTCGCTGCTGTTTGAGACGTCATAGATATCGGCATAGTATTGCAGGTTTTCGGCTGCCGTCATGGTGTTGTAGAGTCCGTCCGGGTCGAGCGAGAATCCGATCTTCATCCTGGTGGAAGCAAAACGAATATCTTCTCCCAGAATGTTCAGTTCTCCGGAATCCGCCTCCAGCAGACCAAGAAGTATCCTGATGGTAGTCGTTTTGCCGGCGCCGTTAGGGCCTAAATATCCGAAAATATCCCCGGTTTGAACATCGAAAGTGACTTTATCGAGCACCTGCCGCTTTCCGAGTTTTTTACTGACGTTATCGATATGTATTGCTGCACTCATTTAGATACCCTCTATCTGAATATTCCCGGTGAAAATTCCAGCTATTTTCCGCCGGATTTACCCGTATCACCGAATTCCGACTGCATCATTTTTATAAAATAAGCCGAGTTGGACATCATTTTCTGGATGCTTTCCAGCGTGGCTATGGCAATACCCTGCTGCAGGTCGCCCAGCACCAGCAGCTTGTCGCCGGCTTTTATATTGAAGTCCCTCCGGGCATCGGCGGGAATGACTATCTGTCCCCTTTCGCTGACCGTTACCGAACCGTAGAATTTCTTCCCTTCGGGAGCCTGCTCGCTGTTTTTCATTGTTTTAATTCCTTGTAAGTTTTATTTGTATGATTTACAAAACATATTTTACTGTTTTTTCCTGCTTTGTCAATATCTGATTAAGCTATGTTGTTTTCTCACAGGCGTTTCGATGTTATAATTATTTCTTCCTGTTGCTTCCGGACATCTACTTTATATTCGGATTTGATGGAAATAAAATCTGTAAGCTCGAGGTTCTGGGAAAATTAATAAAACCGTAGTATTTGCGTTTAAAAAGACGATCCCGATAATGTTCGGATACCTGTTCCTGGGGCTCGGTTTCGGCATCATGCTTCAGGAAGCAGGCTATAATGCTTTATGGGCTTTTTTCGGCAGTCTTTTCATCTATGCCGGTTCGATGCAGTACTTTATGGTTCCGCTGCTGGTTACCGGCGCTCCGCTTATTACGGTAGCTGTTATGACCCTTTTGATTAATTCCAGACATATTTTTTACGGGCTGGGTTTTATCGAACAGTACCGCCGGATGGGTTGGAGATACCCCTATATGGTAATGTCGTTAACGGACGAAACATATGTTTTACTGAGCACCTGCAAATATCCGGAAGGAATAGACCGCGATAAAGCCGCCTTTTTGATTTCCCTGTTCAATCATTGTTGGTGGATTACCGGCTCTGTTATCGGTGTCCTGGTCGGCACGATGATACCATTCGACCTTACAGGTATCGATTTCTGTATGACGGCTCTTTTTGTAGTACTGTTAATGAACCAGGTGAAGCAGGCAGCCTCCCGTATTCCAGCCTTTATCGGTATCTGTTCTTCGATATTTTTTCTTCTGATACTCGGCCCCGCCAATTTTATTTTGCCGTCTTTAATTTTTACCGTATTCATCCTGGCAATATTCAAAGGACGCCTTGAGAAAATGGAAGCAGGGGTTGCATGATGACTATCGGTGTGTGGGATGCTATCGCTATTTTTGCCGTAATCGCAGTGGTTACATGGATAACCAGGGCTTTTCCTTTTATTGTATTCGGCAACAAAAAGAGAGTCCCTGAACTTATTAGCTACTTGGGTAAAGTACTGCCCGGAGCGATTATGGCAACACTTGTAATCTACTGCCTGAGGTCTATCGACCTGACCGAATTCCCCTTCGGGCTGGCGGAACTGATTTCCGTTGCCGTAGTCGTCGCAGTTCACCTGTGGAGGAAGAACATTTTCTGGACTATTGCCGGAGGCACTCTGTGCTACATGATTTTAATCAGGACGGTTTTCGCTGTTTAGATACCTGATAAAATATGCGAGGTGATTACATTTACGATTGTAACACTCTATTTTAATCAATCAGAATCCGGACTTAAACGAGGCGGAACCACAAAAATTATCCTCAGTAATCTCAAATGATAAGAATACTACCTGTCGGTCTGTCAATTTTCCACTTTTGTTCCGCATGCTTCACAGAACCTCCCGGTTACCGGCTGACCGCAGGCGGTGCAAAAAGCGGCAGCGGCAGGCATTGGCGATGCCGCCGGCGGAGGCATTATACCGGCCTGATAAGAAGCCTTTCCTCGATTAATTACGGTCTTGAATTTCCAACCGTAGCGTTTGGCTGTCGACTTCGCCGCTTCGGCGATTGCTCCCAGGTTCAAATCATATTCATAGGCTTTTCCATCCGGGGCGTATTGCACCGCTTTAACCTTTCGGTAAAGAGTGCTTCCGTTTTGATAATAGCTTTCTCCTGAAAATCCGAAGGAAAAACCGCTGCTGATTTCGCTGGTCTTCTGCCACATGAAAACGGTGGAATGCGTTTCATCGGCCAGTATCGATGCTTCGAACCTGATTTGATTCGTGCCTGTACTCCACTTTGCATCGACGAAGGTGGCATCGATAACTATGTCAGCCCCGTTCCCGTATATTGCCTGAACCCCGAGTTGCGCTAATTGAGAAGAAATTTCCGATATAATATCCTGCTTGAAACCGGACATGCTGTATACGCTCCTTTACAAAAGCTGGCATTTCTCGCAGTAATAAATGCTGCCGCCCATATAAGCTTCTTTTTTAATTACCGTTCCGCATGCGGGACAGGGTTTACCAGCTGTATTTTTGCTGAGGATAGATTTATATCCTCCCGGATTGCCGAAAAGATCGTTTTCAATATCCCTTCCCCCCTGCTGCGTCATCGCCGAAAGGGTATTTTTTACCGAATCGAAAATATTTTCCTTGTCTTTGGCCGACAGGGTACCTGTTTTCTTCTTAGGGTGCATTCTGGCATTGAAGAGGATATCCTGCAGGACTCCGTTGCCCAGCCCCGGGATTCTCTGTTCGGTAGCCAGCAGGGCTTTCAAACTCAATTTCTCAAGTCCGGCAGGTGAAATCAACGCATCGAAATAGGTTTTATCGAATTTCGCGGATAAGGGGGAGGGTTTTTCTTTTGCCACTTTATAATAAGCGTTATCCAGTTCCCCGTTAATAAAGGCTCCCATGCCTCCGTACATCTGAACGTTTAGGCTCAGGGCGGAGCCGTCCTCGAATTCGAGAAGCATCTGGTGTTTGGGAGGGCGGGGTTCTCCTTTAGCATGCATTCTGGCTATGACCCCGTCGCCGAATAGAATATTAATATTCCCTGCAATGATTTCGACTAAACCGCCGTAAGACTGCGCTTTTTCGACGGTTTTTCCTGTAAGCAGGGCGGAATACCCGTCCTTATTTCCGTAAAACCATGCCAGCTTGTGAGGGGTATGCCCGGCAGTTACGCCGGAAATCTTTTTGCCGGAGAAAGTTTTATTTATCTGCCCTGATATGGTCACTGCTTCCGGTAGCTCTATCATAGGATTTTTACCTCCAACTAGCTGATAGTTATCTGGACTTTTTTACCGACATCTATGCCTCCCGGGATATCGAGCTTGGCATGAAGATACCAGTTCGTGCGTACATTCATGCGCGAAAAAGATTGCATTATTTTCAGCCCCTGCCCGAGAGCGCCGCCTATTTCGGGCATTTGCTGACGGGCAAGAATATCCGGCGGGATCATTATCTCGAATTTATAGTTATATTCACTGTCATATTCCTTCTCACCATCCAGCTTGAGCTTGAAGTCATAGATACGCCTTGTTTCCGTATTGTTACTGTCATCTGCAGTAGGTTTGTCGATAGTCTGTTCCCCGATCAGAGAAATATCGACTTCCCTGCCCTTAACGAGTTTTTTCATAGCCAGTGTAACGTAACCGGAGATCATATCGCCCGGATGATAATTAACCTTTGAAATCTGGATTTCCATCTTTCCCTTGCCGAATAACATATTTTATCTCCTTTTTCACCACCCGTTTCTTAACTTACTATTGATAATAATATATTTATACTGCGGTGTCACTATATTTCAAGACATTTTAAAGCAATAAGAGGAAAATCCTGATGACGGATACGAATGTTTACTAGTGCAGAGAGTGCTAAACAGAGGAACTTAGCGTTGTTTGCCGAGGCTTTCTATTTCGGCAGCGACTTCTTCCCCGAGGTAATACCTGACTTCGGACAAGGTGGAACTGATTATGAGTTCGCCTTCCTGCTTGCAGGGGAGTTCATCCAGAAATTCGGCTACATGCAGGTAATCCCCGTCCCATGTTAAGGGGAACAGGAAACATACCATCGGCTTGATAAGATGCGGGTCGAAGCCTTTTTCCAATGCCATACCGTGCAGCAGACAGCCGCGCTTTTCCCAGTCGTGGAAAACACAACGCCCGTTGAAAACACTGGTGCGTTTGACATACTTGGAGGGATAATCGGGATTAGCTTCGATATCGCCGTTGAACCACTTGGCGGCGCTGATTCCCATGCGCTTTTCCAATTCGTCTTTATACGCCATTATGCGTTCGACTTCAACGATATCTACGGGGCAGCCGTAACTGCAGCAGCAATCCCGGCAACCGAACTGCATGCAGTAGTTGTAGTAACGTGCGGTGTATATATTTTCGTCTATATTTTTTATAGGCAGAATATTTGCTTTTGTTTTTAGAGACAGCGTATGATTACCACCTCTGAGGAGATATTATAGCACTGTCTTTGGAAAAAGTGTTAATACGTTTGAATAGCTATAAAACCGCCGGAAATCAGGGTTTTCTACCGGTCGCTTTGAAAAAGGTATAGTTGAAAGTTCCCTGCGGCCCGGCGGAGCGTTTCAGGTCGGCGATGTCCCGGTTCCAGTCCTCTGCGGTCAGCCTCCGAATAGCCGTGAACATAGTCTTTACTTTTCATTACCGGTATTCTAGCAGAGTAATCCCGTTTAATAAAGGTAAAAAATGATTTTTTCCTCTAGCTTCTGTGCCTGTATTTGTTACCGGGAGGAGTAGTATCGACGGGCGAAAGAGGCAGGCCTTCGATAACATTGATAATACTATTGCTTAGCGATTTGCCGTTGAGATTGAGGATTGCGGCTTCACCCTGGATTCTTTCTTCCATCTTTACATAGGCATATCTTCTGGATTGTCCGCTGCCTATATATTCATCGTTCATTATACTTACGTCAATCACCGTTCCGAAAGCCGAAAATACCCGCTCCAACTCGATTTCGGTAACAGTAAATGCCAGGTTGCCTACATATAAATTAATCCTGTTTGACCTTCGCGGGGAATCCATTAATTGGCGTCTCATCATCAGGCTCCTTTAGATCACCTTTTAGACGGTACTATTTGATGTTGCCGTAAAATAAAAATGGGCTGCATAGCAGCCCATTTTTAAATCTTTTTTAACCGACGCTATTAGCGGCTTTCTCTTCTGTAGCAGTCGCTGCAATAGACCGGTTTGTCGCCGCGGGGCTGGAAGGGAACCTGGGTTGCCTTTCCGCAGCTGCCGCAGGTAGCGGGATACATCTGGCGCGGTGCAGAATAGCCTCTGTCGCCTCCGCCGCGTTCGGCCTTTCTTGCCTGACGGCATGTCTGGCAGCGTTTGGGTTCATTGGTATAACCCTTAGACTGGAAAAACTCCTGGTCTTCAGCACTGAAAGTAAACGTTGCGCCGCAATCGGAACACTGGATGGATTTGTCTTTAAAACTCATCTGGATGACCTCCTCTCTTAAAATTTTTTAGTTCAGAGTCTGAGTCATCCAAGGGCGAGGTGCATGAACCTGTATTCTAAATACCTGTAATAACTTCAACTTAAACTTATTTAATTGTACATCAAGGCAATAATTATTACAAAGTGGGATTTAAACGGGCATCCGTTAGTTCGTTGTTGTGATAAAAGAAAAAAATCTGTACACTTATATTCCAGATGGATAATAACCGCATAATAGTTGTCGGCGCCGGAGCCGGCGGTTTGCTGGCAGCCGGCAGGGCGGCGGAGTCGGGCGCAAAGGTGCTGCTGCTCGAAAAGAACGCTTCCCCGGGCAATAAAATCCTCATCAGCGGCAAAACGCGCTGCAATATTACCAATTCCAGGGAACTCGAGGAGTTCATCCCCATGTTCGGCGCCAACGGCAGGTTCCTCTACAACGCTTTCGGCAGATTTTTCAGGGAAGATATCCTTTCGCTGTTGAAACGCTACGGAGTCGAAACCAAAACCGAGCGCGGCGGCCGGGTCTTCCCGCAATCCGATAATGCCGATGATGTCGTTAAGGCGCTGACACAATACATCAATGACAACGGCGTCATCCTGCAAACCGGCGTTAAAGTGACCGGCATCATCACAGAGGGCGGGCAGATCAGGGGCGTCAGAAGCGAGACGAAGATATATCCAGCAAAGGCGGTCATCATCGCCGCCGGAGGGGCGTCCTTCCCGGCCACCGGTTCCGCCGGAGACGGTTGCCGCCTGGCCTCCGCCTTGAACCATACAATCGTTCCCCTGCACCCGGCGCTGGTGCCGCTGGTGGTGGAAGAGGTGGAACTGGCAAA
>CAZGVH010000009.1:0-17092 GCA_964528955.1 uncultured Dehalococcoidales bacterium
GGCATACAGACAATCATCTTTAAATCCTTTTTAATCCTCTTAATATTCAAATAGATGATATTTACTGTTAACGGAAATACCGCCAATGCCATTATTCGTACCAGTTCCGTCGAGTTCCCCGAATACTGAGTGCCGAAAAGCAATAGCAATTTATCCGCCAAAAGCAGTATCACGAGTACTGCCAGTATAAGCAACAAGAAAATCATCTTCAGGCTGCGAAGTATATGCGTTTTAAGTTGTGATTCGTTGAATGAACCTTCTGCAAACATCGAAGTCGTTACCGAAGTCGGTATTATTACAATTACGTTGCTGAGCGCCCAGCCGATATAAAAATATGCGTTTGCTTCCGCTCCCAGCATGTTAACGACGATCAAGGGAAATATCAAAGCCGGCGCCCCCCATAAAAGTACCGAAAGGTAATTAGCGAAAGAATACCCCAGCATATCTTTCAGGATTTTTCTTTTTATGGGGATAGCGAAGCGATAACCCGATTGTACTTTAGGAAGAAAGATAAATACGCTGATAATAAGCGATGCCGTCAGCCCGATTCCCCAGGAGGCAAAAATGCCGAATGCAGTCATAAATGATGCTAAAACTATCGCCATGATAACTTTTAATATACCAAAAATCAGCCCGGAAGCCACCACAAAACCGCTACGGCGGGATGCAACAAAACTATGATCTGCAAATCCGGAAAGAGATGACACGACACAAAAGAATACAAAACCAAGCAGATATAGCTGGTTCTCGCGGATAAAAAGCAGGGCCGGCGACCATATATTCAACCCGGCGATAAAAATAAACGCCGCAGCCAGGGATAGCAGGAATCCGATCGTAAACACGGTATTGATTATGGCTCTTGGTTCGTCGTTATGGTTTTTTAAAAATCGTATCAAGCCCATTTCCAAACCTAATCTTGAAAAAGATACCGCCAATCCCATAGCGGAAATGGTGGCTGATGCCAAGCCGACGGCTTCATCGGGATAAAAACGCGCCGCAATCATCCAGAAAACAAAACCTATAAGCGAGCTAAATGCGCTTGCCCCCATTAAAAATACAGCATTGGAATAAAGAGGAACCTTAGCTACCTGCTTTAACTTTTCTCCGGAAGTCACGGTTGCCAGTAAATCCTGTATAATCATATTTAAACGACAACTTTTAAGATTCATATAACTGTTTCAGTCCTTTTAACTCAAGGGTTATTCATGGATATCAATTAACGTTAATCGTAAGATTTAATTCAAGGTAAGATTCGGTTTCTCCCTCTTTGTAAAGTACGAAATATAGCTTCTGTTCATCGCCTGTAGTTTGAGGGGTGAATGAAGCAGGCGTTTCATACCTTTCTTCATTATCCAGATTAATTTCATCGATTATATTCAGAATTAGCGGTTCGATATCGTCATTAGGGTCGTTATCGATTAGAATTTCGATGCGGTATTCGACCTGCCGATTCTCATGGTTGATGACAACCGGGATTACGCTTTCGGTATCGCCTGTTTTAATGTCCGATGGATAATCATTGGCAATACCCTGCGAGTTCAATATATAGAATTCTGTATAGGCGCTGCCCGTTTTCGGAACTGCAATTACATAAACCAGTACGCTGATAGTACCACAGGCAACCAAAGCTATTACAAAAAAGAGAAATATTTCGGCAATACTTTTCCCCCTGAACCATGAAAAACTGATAATCAGGTAATCCTTTTCATTATCGGGTAAACCGAACTGACGGATAAATGCAATAATTGAAAATACTATGACAAAACCTGTCAGGGAATAAAGCGCAAAATTAAGGGTAAGACCTGAAGTAAAGTTTAATATCAAACAGATTAGGGGCACTACTGCCAAGCTGAGACCGAAACTCAAAAATAATTTCTCGCTGCCGTAAAACCTGTCTTTCCCTGGGAATAATACGTAAATAAGAGCATAGCCGGGGCATAACAACATGAAAGGCAAACCTATAATATAACGGGAAATGTTATCAGGACAAAAGTTGATTATTAATACCAATACTATTGACAGTATAATTACGCAAAACAGTAAGAGGGCATGCTTTATACGCAATCTATATTACTCCCGCTGTTACTAAAGTAATTGTCCTAGTATAGCACATATATTTATATCAGTGTTATATAATGTCCATTTAATACTATTATTAACTTGTTAATAATTTTGATTCCTGACTTCTCAACAAACAGAATCCACATCGGATTGACTAAGGCTGAGTCGGAAAGTATAATGTGCATTCATCGGCATCTTGTAGCAAAAAATAAATCCATTAAATTTTACTGGTGAGGGATAGTATGAATACGAATGTTTTACCTGGTATTCGCCGGATAATTATTATTAGCACGATACTGTTCATGACAGTCACAGTTCCAATAAATTTCCAAGTATCAGCGGCTGAAGTCGGTTCAGAGCTGGATGCCGCTATATCCGGTTCGAATGAGCTTTATCCCGGGGACGATACGTATATACAGATATCGGTTCAGAATAACAACACCATTGATGAAATAGACCCACTGGTACAACAAGCCGGCTTATCCGAATATTACGGCGCTGCTGTTGGCCTAACCCTGGAACTGCAAAGGGGAAACGCTCCAGTTTCCCTCAAGACAGATAAAATGTTACTGGGGACATTACCAATGGGCGCTGCTGCTCAGCAGTTGCCTTTCCTGATCGAGGTCGATGAAAATGCCGCTGCCGGAGAATATCTGCTGAACATGGTATTGACTTACAGCGAATTATCCGGAGTGGAAGTATCCGATACTGTTACCGAACAGTTCGAAGTAAAATGGACGGAGAAAACAGAAACTACAGCTCTCAAAATTTATATCGTAAATAACTATGAGACCAATTTTGAGATTATTGATATCGAAGGTGCATTATACTCCGGCAAGCGCAGCGAGATAAAAGTAACTTTTAAAAATACCGGTAACAGCATTGCAATAGATTCTGTGGCGAAACTCAGTAACGCGGTTGCCCCGCTTCACTTAACGGACGATACAGCGTTTCTGGGTATCGTAGAGCCCGGCGGCACCGCAGTCGGTATTTTTGAAGTAAAAGTTGATAGCGATGCCGTTGTGAAACCTTATTCTCTGGACGCTGAAATTAAATATAGCGATCAAAACGAAGGAAAACACATATCCGATATCGTTAAAGTTCCGATTGATGTAACAGATAATTCGCTCAAATTTTCCGATATTATCGTCGATAACCTGGCTGGAGTTTTTACCGGTGCCGGTATTGTAGCTTTTATCTGGTTGTTATTATTATTCATTGGACGCAGGAAAAGAAACAGATCGGAGAAATTATGATTGAGGTACCGGAGAAAAAAGCCATAGAAGTCGAGAATATTTCGAAAACATTCAAAAATATCAAGGCTCTCGATAGTATTTCTCTGACTGTGCATCAGAATGAGGTTTTCGGGTTGCTGGGACCTAACGGTTCAGGAAAGACTACCCTGCTGCATATTCTCTGTACAGTTATGCCGCCGGATCCTGTAAGCACTTATGACTGGCATAACCGTAGATGCAATATTATGGGATATGATGTTTTTCGTGAACAGGATAAGATTCGTAGAATAATCGGATATGTCCCCCAGCAAGACCCTTTGTATGGCGATCTATCAGCACTGGATAACTTGATGTTCTTCAGTACTCCATACGGCCTCGACAAAAAAGAACAAAAAAAACGCATCGATGAACTTTTGAATATGCTGGGCTTATATAACCGCAGAAACGACTTGGTTAAAACCTTTTCAGGCGGTATGCTCAAGCGAATTTCCATAATCTGCGCTCTGGTACATCGACCTTCGGTGCTCTTTTTTGACGAAGTGACCGTCGGGCTCGATACTTCTCTGCGTCATGAAGTATGGCAATTAATTAGAGAACTCAGAAATGAAAGCGCAGTAATTGTAACTACCCACTATATACCGGACGCCGAAAGTTATTGCGATCGTGTTGCTCTAATACTAAGAGGTAAAATTCTGGACATCGGTTCGCCTGCCGAACTTATAGAAAGAAATCCACCGGCAAAAAGCCTGGAAGAAGTCGTACTCATTCTGGAGAGGCGGATGTGAAGCTGCGTCATCTTGGAATTATCACATGGATGGAGCTTAAAAAGATCTGGAACGACAGGCGACGCCTGTCACTTTTCGTGATAGGACCCGTTTTACTTTCGCTGGCAACCGGTTTTATTGCCTATCAAAGTCCTTCTGAAATAGATGTCACCGTAATCGAAGATGTATTCGATCAATCTTCCTCTTTCGCTTCCGGAGAAGCAGAACAACTCGTAAATAGTATAGATTCTTCCGAAAGCTTCTCGGTTACAACCGGATACTCGAGAGAAGAGGCTTTTAAAAGTCTTGCCGGCAGAGAAACGAGAGCCGTCATTATTATCAGTGAAAACGATTACGGCATCGACAGTATTCAAGTGATAATAGATGTCACCGACCCCTCGATACAAGATGCGGTATATGCCGGCTTAAAAAGTATATTCGAAGAATATGCTACCGCTGTTTCATCGGTTTTTCTTAACGAACAGGGTTTGCCGCTTGAATTGGCAGACGCTGCAGTGGCTCCCCTTGAATTTAATATGGGCACTAATTGGCTTCAAGGAGGCAAATTTATTGATAATTATGCATCGGCGCTGATAATTATGTTTGCCATGGCTATAGCGCTGCTTGCCAGCGTAACATCTATTACCTCAGAGCGTGTTAATGGAACAATGGAAAGAATCTTCGTTTCACCCTACCGTAGGTCGGAGATAATTATCGGTAAAATGATAGCCAACAGTATCCTGTCCGTTATAGTAGCTATAGCCATAACCGCCACTCTTAAAGTGGCTTTCGATGTAATGCTGGGAAACATGTTTCTTGTACTGTTAATAATTATCTTAGTCGGCATAAATGCGGTTAACTTCGGGCTGCTGATTTCTTCTATAACATACACTGAGCTGGAATCAATTTTTATGGGAACAGTTTGCATGTTTCTGTTTATGATACTCATGGGATTTATGTGGCCGTTCGAAACTATGCATCCGGTATTTACTTACCTTAGCAGGTTCACCCCTTATATTTATAGCGTTGAAGCAATACGGTACGTTAACCTAGCCGGTTGGGGATTTTTCGACGTTCTGCCCGAGATTTTAATCCTCTGCGGATTTATAGCAGTTCAGGCTTTTATATCTATGGTACTGTTAAGACGGGAAGTAAAATGAAACTGAAAAACATGGCTACCGTCACCATGATGGAATTGAAGAGGGTATGGAATGACAAGCGGCTTGTATTCATATTGACCGCAGGCCCTGTCGTGGTTTGTTCGGTATTCGGTTTTATCGCATATAAAAGCCCGCAGGAACTGGATGTTACCGTATTCCTCGATGATTTTTATAATATGCAGACTTCGGAAATGCAGCAGGCGGAATATATTATAAATAACATCGATATGTCCGATACCTTTTCGGTAACTTGCGTCAATTCGCTGGATGAAGCCATGCAACGCATGGATAATGGATTAACTAGGGCTGTCGTAGTAATAAAAGAGGAAAACGAGCGAATTGAAAGCGTATCGGTAACCATCGATACTACAGATCCTACTATAAGTTATGCTGTAGCATCGGAATTGCCGGTATTCTTTGAAGAATACTCATTATCTATGTCAATCCAATCTTTAAATATTCTGGGTTTTTCTAATGAACAATCCGAAAAGTTGTTATCCCCCTTTACAATGACATTCGAGACCAATGAATGGCGGGAAATAAAGTATTTCGATTTTTACGCTTCAGCACTTGTTATTCTGCTGGCGCTTTGTTTGCCGCTGGGTCTGGCTTCTCCGGCAATAACTTCCGAGAGGTCTTCGGGAACAATCGAACGGATATTCGTTTCTCCATACAGGCGTTCCGAGATAATAATCGGTAAAATGCTCGCGCATACTATTTTTGCAGTTATCATAATTATACTTGTTTTATTTACCCTGAAAATATTATTCGATATTACACTGGGAAACATTGCGCTGGTGCTGCTGGTATCGGTACTGGTCGGTGTAAACGCTGTTATTCTCGGTCTGCTGATATCTTCGATAACCTATTCCGAATCCGAATCTATTCTGTTGGCAATAATGTGTTTCCTGGGTTTGCTTATTCAAATGACCTATTTAATTCCATGGGAATCCATGCATGCTATATCGAAATTTATTTCTTATGCAATTCCATACACATATGGCGTTCAGGCAATACGTTCTATAAATTTGGTGGGTGCGGGACTTGCCGACATATGGCGTGATCTGATAATAATGTTCGGTTTTATTGTTATACAGGCACTTATTGCAACACAGTTGCTTAAACGAGAAATAAAATAAAATACGGCCCCTAGACCGAACGGTTTACTTGTTTAAGATCTGTTCAACCCTTTTTCCTGAAAGCTTCCACTTCGTCCAGTGAAGGTAATTCATATTTATTGCTATAAATGGCTTTTTTCGAGAGAGCCATTTCGTTATATTTCTCTTCACCGATTTCTTTCAGTAGTCTCCATCCGTTTACAGAAATCTCCTGAATATTATTATTAATACGGTCAGCCATAGCTCTCATCAACAGCATTGCCATCTTCATTATCATTCTATACCCATAGGGAAATCCTTCAAAATGAACGATGAATTCCGGCGGAGCGATACCTATACCGATATCGGCGCTGCCGAACTGAGGCATCGGCAATCCCAATCCGGCTACTATTCCATCCGAAAATGTTACATCGGTAGCAATCCACTGTCCGTCTATCATAAATTCAGCTGCACCATGCTGTTCCCAGACACCCAGCGCATTGTAGGCTTCTTTAAATGTAGGGTCTACCGTCAACGCATCACGGATCGGGGGAACAAATACAACCCCAGTAAGTGAATACCTGGCAGGTATGCCACCGGCACGTGCCAGCGCAATGGCTAGCGATTGCTGGTCTAAACATACTCCCTTTTTTGTATTAAGTACTTCTACTTCTTTTTTGAGAGAGTTGAACTCGAATTCAATACCTCTCATGAAATGAAAAATGGATTCGGCGTATTCCCTGTCTGATTTTTCCCATGCCCCCAGTTTTTTTGAAAGAGCAACTATTTCAGGAGCATTGGATTTGCACCATCGCGTTGGTCTCAGGTACTTTTTATTACTTGTAGCTCTTTTAATATCTTCCGCCGATATTCCCGCCAAATCGTATTCTGTAAAATAATTAACTTTTTTTTCGCTTAAAGGTGCCCATAACGGCTTCCCTAATTTTATTCTTTTTATCCAGGCTGATGTTATGTCACTTGTGAAACGCACAGGATGTTTTATCATTACTTTAAAAAAAGCTAAGCCTGCCTGCAAGTTTCTTGATAATAGTAGACCAGGTGGTAGAAACCCCTTATCCAACTCTTCTTTAATTTTATTGAACATAAAAATACTCTAATTCCTGCTATATAAAATATTAACAGACCTGTTTAAAAGTTTTTTATTTGCCGGATGAAGCTATGTCTTCAGCCATAAGCGTTCTCATCAGATTACCGCAGCTTTTTGGTTCGCTGCCGGGCATCCTGGTAATTTCCGGTTCCAGTACAGCACCTGAGCGGCGGCATACCGGACATGAAGGAAGCAGTTTTACCCTGTCACCGGTTATAACAAATCCGGGCCAGGTATTGGAAAGCGGATCCAAGAAAGCGAATCTTCCGAATTCGCCATATCCAAGTGGTTTTAGTTCATCATCAACTACCATTGGATAGGTACACTGTATAACATGCTTGTAATGTCCTTCGCACTCCCAGGCCAATCCATTCCATTCTGACATTCCATAGATATCACGGCAATTGTTATCGGAAATACCAAGCACTTTTTCAACTTCTTCACGAAATGCCTTTTCGGGTATTCTCGAGTTTTCCCATAATTTCCATCCGGAAGCTGTAATAATTACACTATTGCTATTACCCAGGTGAAGTGTCCTGTTATTATCCTTTAATATTTGCATTATCTGGAATACATCATAAGGAGAGCCGATAATGTATACCTGTTTATTGGCGGCATCCAATCGTTCAAGCAAGCGTACAATCCGTTTTCTTGCACTTGCCATGCCATATCTCATCAATCGCAGTTGAAGGTTTGATTTAAAATCGCTTTTTAATCCCAACCCGATTCTCATCATGCTCATTGTAAGAGGTTTATTTATCGAATAATGGACATTGTTTACATCGAACAGCTTGGGCATTTCCATTGCTACTCTGCCGAAGGCAATATGGGTTCTTGACGGGCCAAGATATATGGCATGTGCATCCGGAAGAGGATGAATAATACTGTGAACAGCAACGCTACCTAACAGGTAATCCCATCTTTTCATACTGATATTGTCGCGGAAAATCATGCTGAATTTCCCGCTGGTGCCGCTTGAATGCATAATTGCGCCATCGATTTCTTTTTCAACAACGGATATCAATTCATCTGGGGAATTGTGTTTATTATCGAATTTTAAAGGCGGAAGGTCTGCAGTAGAAGTTTTTCTCAGCCATTCATATAATTCATTGCTTTCCATTCCGGAATAACTTTTGAAAAAATCATCATGAATTTTTGGGATATATACAAAATCAGATTCATCTTTTATATCGTCAGGAGTAATACCATCGTTACAGCAAAGCCGGTAATAATACAGATTATTTTGATAGTGGTAATTAAAAGCATATTTTATAGCCCTGAATCTTAGAATGGAAGCGGTTTCTTCAGGAATATCAAGGGGATTTTCCACACTGAATAACATTTCATCAACCGGAGTCCACATTTCTCTGGGTATATATGTCTCACGGATGATTCTCTCTTCGTAAGTACGTTCTCTACTCCTGCGGCTTGCACCTGCCAGGATAATCTCTTTGCTATTCTTATCAATTTCAATTGTCATTTCAATTAATAGGCACAATTAATAATACTATGGCAATAGTTATTATACAACACGCAGACGATAAATCATATGGCAATTGACATAATTACCGGCATAATTGTTTATTTACCATTAATGGAAATAAAATGGACGAGAAGGTATTTTAGAATCACCTATTTAATTTTATAAAGATGACTGCAACTGAATTACGACTTAACTTTATCACAAGAAGGATTGACTAGGGAAGAAATTGAGGTTCTGCCTATTGTACACAATGGTGGGCGGTAATGGATTTGAACCAATGACCTCTGCGATGTCAACGCAGCGCTCTAACCAACTGAGCTAACCGCCCGAAATGAGGACAGATTATTTTACTAATTATGCCTGATATAGTCAATAAACGGTTATTTACAGACTGTTACCGGTATAATCCTTTTTAGGCGTCACCGTCTTGGTGATCAATGCGGCAGCAACACTTTTCACAATATCCCCGATTATAAAGGGTACTACGCCCATTGTAATCAATGAAATAACATCAACCGAAACGCCGCTGACTGCCTTCAGCCATATTCCAAGCCAGATAACACCGGGAATGTAAACAAGAATTAAACTGGCAAATATCATCAGTCCCAGCATACTGATGAAATACCTTGACTTAACATATTTATCAGTGAAATAGCCAAGGAAAAGCGCAGCCAGCACAAATCCGATAAGATAACCTCCGGTAGCGCCCAAACCGCTCGTCCAACCGTTGAACCAGGGTACGCCGGCAACACCGAGTACGGCATAAATAGCCATACTGGCTCCACCCCAACGCCTGCCGAGTAAAACACCGGCTAATAAAACAGCCAGCGTCTGTCCGGTAACAGGAACCGGGCTCCATTCTACGAATATTCTTACCTGCGCCAGTAAACCGGTCATTGCAGCCATTGCAACAGCCATAACCAGCTTCCAGGGAATAGTTAGATTATAGCGCCACTCGAAAACATTATATCTGGTTTTATCTATTGCTGATAATAACTGCATTGATTTCCTCCAGTATTAAGTTTAGACCCCCGGTTTCTTAACACCGACAAGAGATATCTCTATATTTTTACCGCAATTGGGGCAATTTATCAGTAATGTTACAGGCTGGCTCATAACCCTTTCGATAGCAGCCGAAACCATACTATCGATGTCATCGAGTCTGCGGTCCAACATATCCAGACGCTGTTCCAATTTATCCGTATTGCCGGATTGCTGTTTGGCGGCGCCCTGGTTGTCTTTTGCCAATTTTAAACCTCATTTATAAAATTCTGTCTGAGTAAAAAAGGAATAAAAACAGGCTAATTATACGTGACAGCGATAAATATGTCAAAATAATTCCCTGTTTTCTATTGTTTTAACAACACCCGCGTCATATACTAGACATTGTCGGAACTATTTTAAGGAGGTGAAATATGCCTGAAATAAAGGTTGGCACCGTATCCGATTTCTTCGCTCACCCCGTAGTCGCCGGTATTGAACTTTCAGGAGAGCTCAATACCGGCGACTTAATACGCATAAAGGGGCACACTACCGACATGGAACTAACTGTATCTTCCATTCAGATCGATAACAATTCTGTTGCTTCGGCTAAAGCCGGAGACGCAATCGGCATTAAAGTTACCGAACGTGTCAGACCCGGCGATACAGTTTATAAAATTGTATAAAATACTTAACTCAAACCTTTAAGTAAATTAGCCATTTCGATGGCGCTTGAAGCTGCCGCAAACCCCTTGTTGCCCATCTTGGCTCCCGCCCTTTCTATCGCCTGCTCCAGGTTATCTGCGGTGATGACTCCGTTGATAACCGGTAGCTCGGTATCCAGAGATACCTTTGCGATACCCTTGGTATATTCCGCCGCCACATAATCGAAATGCGGGGTACCGCCGCGAATAATTGCCCCAAGACAGATGATGGCATCGTATTTCTTGGATTTTGCCATTTTAAGGGCTACCAGCGGGATTTCAAAAGAACCCGGCGTCCAGGCGACGTATATGTCGTTCTCAGCCACTTCATGTCTTATCAGCGCATCTTTGCACCCTTCCAGCAGCTTATTGGATATGAATTCGTTGAAACGCGAAACGACGATTCCGAACTTTAATCCTTTTCCAACCAGCATCCCTTCGAAATTCTTATTCATAACACCCTCCGTTGATATACTTTTTATTTATTAGTCCAGTTTATGTCCCATTTTTTCTTTTTTTGTTTCCAGATAACGCTGATTATAAGGATTCGGCTTGATGATTATCGGCACTGTTTCAACCACCTCCAGACCATATCCCTCAAGCCCGATTACCTTCTTAGGATTATTGGTGAGCAATCTGATTTTTGTTAATTTCAAATCGTTAAGTATCTGCGCACCGATACCGTAATCCCTTAAATCTTCGGGGAATCCCAACGAGAGATTGGCTTCCACCGTATCCAAACCGTTATCCTGTAAATGATAGGCGCTTATCTTGTTATGGATTCCGATACCTCGCCCCTCCTGCCGCATATACAGCAGTACTCCGCGCTTTTCTTTGGCAATCATCTCCAGCGCTACGTTAATCTGTTCTCCGCAATCACAGCGCAAACTGCCGAATACATCGCCCGTAAGGCATTCACTATGTACCCTTGCCAGTACGGGTTCATCATTTTCTATATCCCCCATCACCAGCGCTACATGCTGGTCGGTATCCATATCACTTTTATAGGCAATTATCTTAAATTCTCCATAGCGTGTCGGCAGTTTGGCTTCGGCAACACGCCTTACCAGCTTTTCATGTCTGCGCCTGTATGTTATCATGTCGGCAATGCTGACTATTTTTATCCCGAACTTATCGGCAATCTCTTTCAATTCCGGTAGCTTTGCCATAGAGCCGTCTTCGCTCATTATCTCACAGATAACACCGGCAGGATACAATCCCGCCATTTTTGCAAGATCTACTATCGCTTCGGTATGACCCGCCCTGACGAGTACGCCACCTTCGCGGGCCCTTAGCGGAAAGATATGACCGGGTCGGGCGATGTCGGAAGGTTTGGTTTCAGGATTTAAAACTGCTTTTATAGTTTCAGCGCGGTCTTTGGCTGATATTCCCGTGGTTACTCCGTGCTTAGCTTCTATCGACACCGTAAACGCAGTTGTAAACTTCGAGGTGTTATGGGAAACCATCATCGGTATTTCCAGTTCGTCCAGCCGCTCTCCTTTAACCGGCATACATACCAGTCCGCGGGCATGCTTAACCATGAAGTTTACGGCTTCCGTGGTTACCTTTTCAGCAGCTATTGCCAGGTCGCCCTCGTTTTCACGGTCTTCATCATCTACAATGATGACAAATTTACCTTCTTTTATATCCTTTATTGCTTCATCGATACTAGATAATCCCATTTATGCCTCGATTATAATTTGACTATCCTGCCGATAAAAATCCGTTTTCCTGAAGGAAATCGAATGTTATATTACTGGCAGGAACGCCCATTTTATTGAATTGAACTATATACTTCGCCAGGACGTCGGATTCGAGATTTACCATATCTCCGACCTTGCGATTGCACATTACAGTATTTTCCATTGTAAAGGAAACTATAGATACTTCGAACGTGGTATCCGTCCTGGAAATGACCGTCAGGCTGATTCCGTCAACAGTAATCGACCCCTTTTCCACGACATAACCCATAAGCTCCTTCGATGTTTGTATCTTAAATATCGAAGCTCCGCCGTCATCTTTAATGGAAAGGATGATCCCGGTGGCATCGACATGACCCTGAACCAGGTGTCCGCCCAACAGGCCTTCCAGTGTCAGCGCTCTTTCCAGATTAACCTCGTCATTTTTTCGCAGTTGTTTCAACGTGGTTCTCTTTAAAGTTTCCGGCATTGTATCGACCGTAAACGTATTCTCGGTAAATTCTGTAACTGTCAAACAAGCCCCGTTTACCGCAATGCTTTCCCCAAGCTGCATGTTTTTCATCACTTTACACGCAATTACTGTAATACGGTTAACCGATATATCTTTTATAATGCCTATTTCCTGAACTATTCCTGTAAACATTGCATCATTCCTTTACGTATCCGACAAACATGATATCGTTTCCAAACCGTTCCTCGCTCAAGTGTTTAAGCTTAACTGCATCCATGATTTTTTCCACCCCCCGACCACCAATAGCCGTCTTGGCTTTATCACCGCCAATAATTATCGGCGCGACAAAAGCGACAACCTTATCTACCAGCTTCTGATCGAACATAGAACCGAAAAGGATACTACCCCCCTCCACCAACACGCTCATTATCTTTCTTTTACCTAACTCTGTCATCAATGCTTTCAACTCAATATAACCGTCGTTGGAGGGGATTTCGATAATTTCCGCCCCGACTCTTTGATAAAGTTCTCTTTCTCTGTCATCCGTTTTTCTGGCAATGACGATTATTGTCTTTCCCGGTTCTGAGAATATCTTCGCATTTAACGGGGTTGATCCGGTACCGTCGATTATTATCCTCAGCGGTTGTTTCTTTGCAGTTCCTCCACGTCCACCACCGCACCTGGCTGTAAGCTGAGGGTCATCTTTCAATACCGTATTTACACCGGCCATAATGGCATCGTTTATATACCTTAAATTATGAACAAAATGTCTGGATTCCTCTCCGCTTATCCATTTTGAATCCCCGGTAAAAGTAGCAATTTTACCATCGAGGCTCATAGCGTATTTTACGGTAACAAAAGGAAGCCCGGTTAATTGATATTTTATGTAAGCTTCGTTGATTTCCGCTGCTTTTTTCTCTTTTTCGCCGACAAAGGTTTTTATACCGGCATTCTCCAGTTCTTCTCTGCCTTTGCCGTTAACAAGCGGATTCGGGTCGAGAATAGCCATATGCACTTCTCTGATTCCGGCTGCTATAATGGCTTTCGTGCATGGCGGCGTACGCCCGTAATGGCAGCAAGGCTCCAGCGTAACATACATTATCGCTCCACAGACTTCCTCTCCTGCCTGTTCCAGCGCCATTATTTCAGCATGACTGGAACCGGGCGGCTGTGTATAACCCTGCCCGATTATTTCATTGTTTTTAACTATCACGGCACCCACTGCCGGGTTGGGGCTTACCTGCCCCATTGCCAGCTTAGCCATAGATAGCGCCTGATCCATATAGTCCATTACACCATTCTAACACTCTCGTTTTTATAAGTGCAAACACGAAAAATTAAATGAGGATATCAGGTATACAGGCGTCTTTAAAATTTGTAAAGAAATAGAGATGTAGAAATATAGAGGCACAGAATCAGGAGGGCGTTCCAGCTTATAATTCCGAATGTTTTACGTTTGCTTTTAAATTTAAGCCCGGCAATCGTAATCAATGTCATTATTATCATAGCTAAAGCCGTAATTAAATTTCTTGTCGAAACTTCGGACAATATCGGGCCGTTAGCACAAAAAATATCTGTAATAAGTAGATTAGCCGTATTCAGCATATTCGCGCCCAGGATATCCCCTACTGCCAGATCGATAGCTTTCATCCGCAAAGCAGATACACATACGACGATTTCCGGCAGCGACGTACCGATGGCTAAAAACAGACTACCGACAAAACTGGCGCTAAGGTTATAGGTAACAGCTATCTCATCTCCGATAAACGAAAGCCATATTCCGCCTCCGATAATACCAATGGCAGCCAGAAAGAAATTAACGTAAATTTTGCGACTGCTGAGCTGTGAATACTGTGATTCTTCTTCGCCAGCCGGTTCCGGGTGTTTTCTGTCATACATATACATCTGGCGTATGCCGATTATATACAGCGCAAATATGATAATATTCGTTAAGCCGACCCAACCGATAGATATTCCGGTAACATTATCACCGGCGAGAATACTTATACCGGCTACCAGTATCAATCCGATGCCGATAAAAGCCGGCAGAATATAGCGGCTGCTGGCAGCAGATAAAAGAGGCTCTTTTTTATGGAAGATATCCAGAAAAGCCAGAATAGAAAGGTTGAATATGCAACTTCCCCAGAAATTCCCAATTGCCATGTCAGGTTGACCGACGATTGCGGCAGAACTGATGCCTGTCACCATTTCCGGCATTGAAGTAATTAGTCCGATTAATATAAGTCCTATCCAGAGGCGACCGAGTCCCGTCCGTTCGGAAATAGCGTCACCGTATCGGGCAAGCCTGGTGCCGGCAAACAGTATTATCAAAAAGCATAATAAGAGTTTAAACCAAATCAATTCTAAAAATAATCCTTGATTTAAAGTGACTGATATATAGAAACTACTTTAAATGTATTGAATAAAAATCAGGGGCCTAGTAATTTTAAGCCCCTGATATCATATCATATTCAGGTTAATATTCCCAAAGTTACTGTTAGCTTATTGCATAAACAACCTGTACGGTTACCGAAACGGTCAATTGTCCGGCGCTGATGCTGGTCGGCACCCTGACCTCGGCATCTATATACTGAACACCGGAACCACTTATAAAATAATATGCGCTTTCCGTAATGCTTATAGGTGTACCCACTTTTACACCTGCAGAATGCGCCAGTTGAGTAGCTTTTTCCTTGGCTTCATCCATAGCATCCAGTCGTGCATCATCATAATATTCATCGGGGTTATCGATTGAAAAACTGATGCCGTTAATGACTACATATTCACCGCCAGCGACAACGGCAGAGTCAATAATATCTCCGATGGCATCCATATTCCTTATCTTGACATTTACAACGTTGACTACCTTATAGCCGACGAATACATTTTCGTTATCCACCCATTGCCAAACCGGCTGTATGCTGTAGTTCGAAGTTTGAATATCCTCATCCGCAATACTGTTGTTTTTCAGGACTTCTGTTACTGCCGCCATCGATACCGCCGCCTGTTGCTGTGCAGCTGACAGAGTTTTCATCTGTACCTGGACTCCGATACTGACAAGTGCAATATCCGGGGTAACGTCTACCTTACCGGTACCTGTTACAGAAATCCCAACATTCTGGTCGCTGTTTATCGCCTGCGTAACAGCAGTAGTACTGGAATTACCATACATATCGCAGCCTGATAATCCGGCGACTAGTGTGATTAACAGCAATACGACAAAAACCACCGATATTTTTTTCATTTTATATTTCTCCTTTTATCCCTATTAGATTTATTAATCGTATTTATAATATTGAACAATTATACTTCTATGCAGGAAGAAGTGTAAATCATATATAGCCGTTTGGCAAGCACTAACAAAAGGTTTATAATTCTGAATACCTTGGAAAATAATTTATTGAACTCGAATAATGCCAAAAGCCTGCTCCTGGAATTTGCCGGAATTTTAGCTCTGGCAATTGCCATTTTCCTTCTAGTGCAGGCGTTTGCCAGCAAAGCAATAGTCGATGGTTCCAGCATGGAACCTAACCTGCATCATGGCGAAAAAATTCTTATAAATAAAGTAGCCTATCTCTTTTCAGAGCCTGACAGAGGTGATATCATTGTTTTTGACCCGCCCGTCAGTTCCGAGAATGATTATATTAAGCGTGTTATCGGGCTGCCAGGTGAAGTGGTGGAAATTAAAAACGGCAAGGTTTACATCCACCAGACAGACGGTACGATATTAACCTTGGATGAATCGGCATATATTCTGGAAAATCCCAATTATACCTATACCAGTGAAGTTATTCCTGAAAATTGTTATTTTGTACTGGGCGACAACCGCAATAACAGCGGCGATTCACATTACGGCTGGTTTGTTTCACGCGCCAGTATCTTCGGCAAGGCCTGGTTTGCCTATTCTCCTATGTCGGATTTCGGATTCGTCTTGAATTATTCTTTTGAGTGATGATATGAATACAGAAGAAATATTTAAAAAAGCAGGCGCCATTCTCGAAGGTCATTTTCTATTGACATCCGGATTGCATTCACCGGTATACTGGGAAAAATTCCATGTTTTGCAGCATCCGCATTATACCGAGCAGCTTTGCAGGCTTATCAGTGAACATTTCTCGAAAGACGGCATCGAGATCGTTGCCGGGCCTACCACGGGCGGCATTATACTGGCGCATGAAGTGGGAAGACAATTGAATGTCAGGAGCCTTTTTGCCGAAAAAGAAGGCGATAAAAGGGCGTTCAGGCGCGGTTTCGGCGTTAAGCCGGGGGAAAAAGTGCTTGTTGTTGATGATATTTTAACTACCGGCAAATCCCTTTGGGAAGTTTTAAACCTCGTTCGAGAGCAAGG
>CAZGVH010000010.1:0-16163 GCA_964528955.1 uncultured Dehalococcoidales bacterium
TGAATGCCGCATCCGATTGTATTTTAACCAGGTAATCCAGGATATCGGCTTTTTTACCGTAAACCGAAAGTTCCAGGAGCACCACATCGTAATCGACGCCTCCGATATTAACCGAACCATGGTCGGAATAATCAATTTGAGAGAGGGTGATTTGAGCCGTATCCGCCAGGGCGAACAACAATTCCCCATACTCGATACTTTCGGCGGCGCTTAAAAATTTAGCTTCCGTAGCGTTCAACAAAGCAACGGCTTCCTGTATTGCCTGTTCCCTTTCAGCTTCCAACTGCAGGAGTTCTTCCTGCAACAATTCGAGTTGCTCCTGTAACTGCGCGCTTTCTTCTTCAGCCGCAACG
The DNA here is from genome assembly GCA_964528955.1 of uncultured Dehalococcoidales bacterium. GTDB lineage: Bacteria > Chloroflexota > Dehalococcoidia > Dehalococcoidales > UBA5627 > UBA5627. The sequence continues at coordinate 354 of CAZGVH010000010.1, forward strand.
ATATCAGCTTCGAGCGTTTGAATCCTTTGTTCTACACTGTTTTTACTGAGTGTACGTGCCAGTACCATTTGCCTGGCAACAGTAATCTGCTGCTGAAGATTTGCCTGTTCCTTTTTATTGCTGTTATAAGGAATATACAGCGCTACCAGCGCTGCAATTAATAACACCACCCCGATTACTGCCCACCGCTTACCGCTCATTTTCATAAGTCAAATTAACCTCCGGGTGAAGATTATAGATTTATATAATTAACTGATTGAATACGTCAGTACCATAGCGCCTACTATTACTCCGGGTAATTCGAAAGTATCGCTGTAAATCGGGTCATATGTTATTGTGAATTCCTTTCCGATTTCAAGTTCAATAACATCTACTTGTCCACCGCAAATAACGCTGCCTGTAACATTTGCCCAATTCTTAAATGTTACATCCCCTGTGGGTGCGTATATTAAGGCACGACCATCAAAATCCTGTCCCAAATCAATCGAGCCACCGATGGAAAAAATCATGAACATCGAATCCTCGCCTGTGCTTTGCCAGTTCATAAAAGTTATATCACCTTCAGCAACAAGTATACAGTTCCCGGTAAGAAAGGCATTGTTTCCAAAACTAATTGAACCGGTAACATATACAGTACCATCTATTCGCACATTTTGATTATTAGAAACTGTCAAATTTCCGTCGATATACATCGAACCATAACTACCGCTTGGTAAATTCACATTAGTGTTATAAATAGTTCCTTCTTTAGCCTCATTCTCGTATTCAAGAGCCTTTTCAGCCAATTCAGACGGGCTGGGGAAATAAGTGTCCATTATTGCATCCGGCACATTTTCAAAAACCTCGGCTCCATCGAGTAAATGAAGGTAGGTTTCCATATCACTATCGGAAATATCGCCGCCGCAAAGTATATCCCCTCCGATAACAAATGTATCCTTTTTGAAATCTATAGAACCGCTGCTAACAAGCGCAGATTGAAACGCCCGCAGGTTAACAAATGAGGCAATAATTGTTGTAACCGTTGTACTGTCTGACATATCCGTTTCATAAGCAGTTGAGGTAACTTGATATGTGCCACCGCTTAGGCTGTTTAGATATTCAATAGTTACTTTTAACTGATTGCCATTTATATCATTAACATAGTAGAAAATTGTATCTACTTCGATAGGAAGGTCCGGGTCGCTGGGTGGTAAATAACCAGACTTATTCACTTCCAAACCGGTATCCGGGTGGATGTAGTAATAGTTGAAAGGTGTTCCTGCACCAAGCACCAGCTTACAATTATTCAACTTCCAGACAGCATCATCAATGCCGGCATCAGCCGCATAAAGCTCCAGTGTTTTATCTTCATTTACCCTGGCGGCTACCAATCCGGTATTCATCAACGACAGCAGCGGAACAGTTATAACGGCACCCAAAGCCAACGCAAGCAGGGCATATATTAACGCCAGTCCTTTCTCATTCTTTATTCTTTTGATTAAACCTCTCATAACCCACCTCCTCCGTTAATCCCAATACAGACCTATAGGTCTGGTATCTGCTTCATATATTCGCGTAGCAGTCTGCGCTCTGAATCCGCCTGTATTGGCCGTAATGGTTAATACTAACTTGCCTTGTGTATATACAATAGTGTTAACAGGGTCATATTCAATATATTCAGCGATAAAGGTAGTATTCTGAAGGCTGAAACTGGCATTACTATTCTCAGGGCTGGTGTAATATTCCCTCACAAGTTTACCATCATTTATCAAAAAAACCGTTTTATTTCCGGCGCCTTTGGCATAACTGGTTACTTCATCTTCTTCATTAAGTACTTCCATATACTCGTACCATGTTAATTCCAGCACTTTTCCGGTATTAGCATCGTATGCGGTGCTAACTTCCTGTGCCTGAAGTGCATCCTGACTTATCCAGTAACCTGCATTTTGCACCTGCCGTATTGCCATCATATTACCCGAACTGCTGGCGCTGGTGTTAAACAACTGCCAGATAACGCCGACAAGAGCCCCGATAACCAGCACACCGATAGCCCCGGCGATAATCAGCTCAATCAGAGTAAACCCTTTTTGCTTTATTAATACAGCAACAAATCTGTTCATCATCTATCAGCCACATATCCCTCAAGGTAAAAAACGGCTCTATCATCATGCTTTATCACCAATCCGATTTTCTGGATACCGCTATCGTTATTCGCAGGCATATTATTGATGATATTCCAATTCACTCCCCTCACTTCCTCCACCAAAGTATTTTCTTCAGCCCATTCGCTGACGCTCCATACACTGAAACTGGGATGTTCGCTTAAATTTATAGTACTATAAATCCAATATCCGGAATAAGTCGCTTCATTATAACTATAACCCTGTTGTTTAACATACTCAATCTGGCTGCGGGCAATACTTTCAGCAATTGTTTTTTCCTGTGCTAATAAAACAGATTTTCCTGACATAATTAGCGCCAGCAAAATAATAATCGCCACTATCGCCATAATAGATAATGCAACCAGCACCTCTACCAGCGTAAAACCGTTCTCTCTTCTAATCAGTTTTAACATATTATGTCATCTTTATTACATTTTTAATTATATCCTTAGTTTCTCGCAAATGAAATAACTTTTATCAATAATTCTACTAACGTTACCCCCTGGATAGAGAACGTCATAATACTACAAAGCTGAAACCCATAAATACGGTAAAAATCGGCTGTATCAAGCCAACGTGTGCACTGGTACGGTCTTTTGCTTGCATTTCGCAGATTTCGGTAACTTTAACCAGCGTACTGTTCAGATACCCGTTTCCATTACCCACCGCTACCATCCGCGCTATCAGGGACAGAAAGGACCTGTTTTTATTCATCATTTTAGAGATGCCCTCTCCCCTGATAAGGTCGCCCGGCATCTTTTTAAAAGATTCGGTAACGAATTTGCTAACGGTAGTTCCGATTAACATATTAATAATCTCCGTCAACTACCAAGCGTGTAATGAAATAGAAAACATTTATATTTTAAATTATAGTCCAGGACAATACCATAATTCCCGACACATCACCTGGTTCGGAACCGCCGTCCCAACCGATTATATACGGATTTCCGATTACTCCCTCGGCATACTCAATCTTTGCGCTTCCTGTCATTGACAGGCTATTGCACACCAGGGAACCGTAAAGGGTAATATCTCCCCCGTATGATACATCCGCCTCCGGAGCATATACAACAGCCGAAATATAGCTGCTGCCAGTCAAATCAACGTCTCCGGTCGGTACCAGCAGGAACGGAATGTCTTGGTCCGCCAGCTTGGTAGCGCCGCATAATTCGACATCCCCCATAACTACGAATGTATGACCGCCTTCGATAGCAGAGCTTCCATTCAACGTCAAATCTCCGCCTACGTAGACATCGGATGAAATTTCAATTTTTCTGTCTCCGCTGGCTGCAAAATTACCACCGACATATATGGTTCCACCGAAGGACACATCTCCGCCGGAACCGAGGTCAAGGTTATTCACCACTTTAACATCACCGTTAAATTCGGCAGTAGCCGAACCGCCGAGAGATAAACTACCGCCGGCATATACCGAATCATTAAAAATAATACTGCCGTTCTGTAATGTTATACTGCCGTTAACCACTACCGGTCCGTTAAAAATAATCGTTTTACCGCTGGCGTTGATTACCAGATTGCCACTCACATGAACGCTCTGGTTGAAAGTTAAATTTGTTGCGTTATTGATGTTCAAATTACCGTTTACGTTAACCGCACTTGTAAACAAAGATGAAGGAGGCGGCCACCACGGCTGAAAAGTAGTATTGCCTGTATGGGTAACCGGCCCCGCAGCTACAGGCGTAAAATTGGAAGCTGTTATTATTCCGTTTATAACACTGTTAATAACCTCTTCCGAAAGCGGGTCAATATCCTGGTTGGCTGCGCCGGCATTAGCAGTACCGGTAACATTTTGCGGACGCTGTATGGTGCCTTGCGCATAGGCATCGCCGTCGATATAAGCGGCAGGCCCAATTCCGATATTTGTTTCGGCATATACGCTCCCTGCGATTTGTGCGGAACCCGACATGTTTATATTTCCGTTTGAAAACACGCTGCCGGTTATAAGCGCGGCTCCGCTTGCAGTTACACCGCCACCCAGAGTAGTAATAGCATTATTGAAAACAGCAGTCACAGTGCCGCCGCCGCCCTCTCCGTCCAACACTAATTCTATAAAAGAATTAATACTAACTAAATCATCCCCTGTATCCGCATCGCTTGTATCTGCAATAATCAAATATTTATTGGTTTCAATAAATTCACAGCGGACATTTACCATTACGTCGTTGACGCTATTGTTGAACGGTATATCCAAAATAGGATTATCGGCTGTAGGCAGAGAATCCGGGTTGTTCATTATATAGTACATCGCGTATTCTACGCCCGAATCGGCAGCATACAACTCGCCCATGTCCTCTTCAACGATTTGTCCGGCATTCAGTCCTCCGACCATTAACGATATTACCGGCACGATTAATATCGCTCCTACGGCAAATACGACTAAAACCGTTAACAATACATTGCCCTTTTCATTTTTTAAATCTTGTAGCCTTAATAACTTTTTAAACATATTTCACCTTGTCGGGGATAATTTCAGTTAATTAACCTTCCTCGCTTGCTACGTCTACCCTGGTTTCGATTTCATAAGTCCGTTCGGCTGTACCCGGTTTCCATCCTTCTACATATGCTGATACGTTCAATTTTACAGGGTTTCCGTTAGTAAATTCCATGGTATCGATATATTGTGCAATCAGAGTCGTTTTCTCATAAGTGAATACATAATTTTCCAGCGGTGTTTCATAGGTCATGGTTTCGGTTGTATAATAATCCCTGAATAGATTGCTTCCATCCAACCGGTATACCGACATTCTACCTTCTTTTAAAAGAACGCTTTCAAAAGTTATTGTATCCCAGATTATCGTAAACTGTTCATCGATATCGGCGGTACTCGGATTATCACCGACTGTTATATTATCAGAACTTGATTGCTGCACATCCATGCTGACCCAGTAGCCGGTATTTTGTACCTGCCTGATAGCCATAATGTTATTAGAACTGCTGCCGCTGCCTGCCAGAATTTGATATAAAGCTCCGCCCAATACCGCCAGGACAACTACGCCGATTGCAATAGCAATAATCAGCTCCAGCAGTGTAAATCCATTTTGGCGTTTATTAAATAAACAGATTTTCATTAATACTCTGCCTTATAACTTTCCAGCGAAAGTATATCTTTATCACCCTTTTTTATGACCAGCATGATCTTCTGTAAACCGTTTTCCTCAGCAGCAGGCGAACTACTAGTCATATCCCATGCTACCCCTATTACACCAGCCGTTAAGATCGCATGACCTTCTCCATCCCATCCGCTGACACTCCAGATGCTGAAGGTAGGATAGTCCGCTAAATCTATCATTTCATAATTACCTGATTGATAATCCTGCTCTTTAATATACTCCATCTGGCTGCGGCCGATGCTTTCTGCAATTGTACGCTCCTGTGCAATAAGCAATGCCTTACCTGTAGTAGCCATCGCTATAAGAAAAATAACTATAACCATGGCCGTTATAGCCAGAGCAACGATTACTTCTATTAAAGTAAATCCGCGTTCTCTTTTAATTAATTTTACTATAAGCTCCATCTCCAATATATATTACCATATACGACTATTATAGCGGTGTTTTTTACATTTTAAAATGACTTTTATCAATATTTTTGTTAAAGTTGTCCGTATATAGAGTACATCGTCGAAAGCATCATGATAGCTACAAAGCCGACTACAAGTCCTATAAATACTGTTAAAATCGGTTGTATCAAACCTACAGCGGCAGATGTACGGTCATCGGCTTCCATTTCATAACTTTCAGCAACCGTCACCAGCGTATTATCGAGATGACCGGTTCCTTCACCCACCGCAACCATCTGTACCATCAGGGGCAGAAAGAACTTGTTCTTGGCCATCGGCTTGGAGATGCCTTCTCCCCTGATTAGGTCTTTTTGAACTTTTTCAAAGGATTCAGAAACGAATTTATTATCGGTACTGGTGATTGCCAGGTTCATAATCTCAGGTAAAGGCAAGCCCACCCTGAAAAGCATCGATATAGTGCGTGCAGATTGAGAAAGCTCGGTCAACTGTAGAATTCTGCCGATTACCGGGATCCTTAATTTAAACCTGTCAAAATTGTACCTGCCCTGTTTGGTACGGGTATATACAAAGAAGGCTCCGACAAGTACTACGATAACCAGTATAACAAACAGAATATTGGCTTTCAGCCAGTCGATAAAATCAAGTAGTACAGTCAATATTGCCGGAACCTCGACGCTTAACGAAGAATAAAGGCTTATAAAAGTGGGTAATACGAATATCACTATAACAGCTACAACTAAAAAAGCTACAACACTGACAATCATCGGATATGAAAGCGCCCCCTTGATTTTTTTCCTGGTGAGGGCATTTTTTTCCAGGAAATCAGCCATATGACGCAGAACCGTCTCAAGGTTACCGCCTTTTTCACCGACGGCAACGGCTTTGTAATAAATATGTTCGAATATCTTCGGATGCTTGCTCATTGAGGCTGAAAGCGAACTGCCTCCTCTGATATCGTTTACAATCTCGACAAGAACGTTGCGCAAGGTTTTATCGCCAACCTGTTCCTGAAGTAATTCCAGCGAAGTAATTATATCGGTACCGGACTCCAGGAGCAAAGCCAGTTGACGTGAAAACATGACTATTTCTTTCGGTTTCATAGGGCTTAAACTGGTATTCAGCGCCTTCAAGTTTATAAAACTGCTGTTGGCTTTCAAACTTATTAACTGGTAACCGCTGAAATCGATAAGCTTCCTGGCAGCGGACTCATCTTCCGCCGACACCTTACCTTTTATTAAACTCCTGTCCTTGTTATACGCAACGTAAGAATATTCCATTTTACACCTCTAATTACAATTCATTATAGACATTGCGCAATATTTCGGAAGGAGTAGTAACACCCTGTTGTACCTTGCGCATGCCGTCATTAATCATTGTAATCATCCCTTCTTTAAGAGCCTGCTCCCTTATATCGCTGGGATTGACACCCTTCACTATCATTCTTCTGATACTGTCACTCATGGTGAGAATCTCATATATACCAGTACGTCTTAAAAATCCGGTATATCCGCAGGTTTTACATCCCGATGCATATATAAAATGAGTACGTTTTTCTCCGATTTCCTTCTCGTATGCTATTTGTTCCAGGGCAGGGGCTTCAATTGTCTGCTGACAATCGGGGCATATTTTGCGTATCATTCTTTGTGCCAGTATTCCGATAACCGATGAAGCTATCAGGAAAGGTTCTACCCCTAAATCCATCAGACGGAAGATTACGCCTACGGTATCGTTGGCATGTATCGAAGATAACAGAAGATGACCTGTTAAAGCAGATTGAACAGCGATGTTGGCAGTCTCGGTATCACGAATTTCACCTACAAGTATAACATCGGGATCCAACCTTAAAATGGAGCGCAGCCCGCTGGCAAAAGTAATTCCTGCCTGCGTATTGACCTGTATCTGATTAATATCCTCAAACCTGTATTCAGCGGGGTCTTCAATGGTAACAATATTTCTACCCATAGTATCCAGTGAATTTACAGCAGCATATAAAGTAGTTGTCTTTCCGGCGCCGGTAGGTCCGCTGACGAGTATCATTCCATAGGGTATTTTTAAAAGGTGCTCGAAGGTCTGCTGACTTTCCGTGAGCATTCCCAATTCCTTCATTCCGAGCATAGCGGTAGATTTATCAAGTATGCGCAGAACCGACATTTCTCCGTTTACCGTCGGGGCGGTAGCAACTCTGATATCAATTTTCCTGCCGTTGCTTTCGGTTGAAAACTGTCCGTCCTGAGGTCGGAAATGGTCTGCTATGTTCATATTTGCCAGGATTTTTATACGCGAAATTAATGCAGAGTGAATATCCATCGGCAATGACATCGTATCCTGCAAAGTGCCGTCGATACGGTATCTTACCCTTAAACGCCGCTCTTCCGGTTCGATATGAATATCGGAAGCCCGCGCTTTAATGGCTTCGGATATTATCAGATTGAGCGCCTTTACCAGCGGGGCATCGATAATAACGTCATAATCGAATTTATCGTCTTCTTTTGAAGTCCCCAGTGATATGCTGGAAATCTGCCTCTCTATCTCCCCATACGCTTTATAATTGAAATCTATTGCATCACGGATATCCTTGGCTGATGCGATTACCGGTTTGATTCTCATACGGCTTTGTATCGAAAAAGCTTCAAGCGTCAGAATATCGGATGGGTCGGACATAGCTACTTCGAGAGTTTTACCTAAGATCGATATAGGTATAGCGTTATACCTGCGCGCCAGAACTTCCGGTATCAGCATTATTGCCTCCGGCTGAGCCATCTGCCTTAAAGATTTACCCGTCGAAGGCTGTTTTGTATTATTTTTTTCAGGAGGCACCGTATTAGAGCTATTCCCGCTTACGGATTTAGCTCCGTTCCCGGCTACGTCCTCATTGCCGTTTACGTTGTTCATCCTTATCTCTCCCGGATAATGTAATAATAAAAATATTTAAAATAATATAAAGGCTATAATTATAATTTTATTAAACCGCTTTTAATAGCCAGAACTACAGCATGCGCCCTGTCATTGGCATTCAATTTGCGTAAAATAGCGCTGACATGATTCTTAATGGTCTGTTCGCTGATTGACAGCGTATTCGCTATCTGCCTGTTGGTATTTCCATCCGATATATATTTCAGTATCTGCTGTTCTCTTTTCGTTAGAACCGATACAACGTTTTCTGCGTGAGCGCCGATAGAAGAAATATCCTCGAATTGTTTTAACACCTGCTGCGCAATACTCGGCCGTGTCAAAAACGTTTCATTGATGGGATATTCTCCCCTTGATGCCTTATTAATGGTATCGATCAATTCCTCGGAAGAAGCATTCTTCTTCAAACAGGCGACCGCTGCGCTCCTGATAACATCGAAAAGCTCTTCATCGTTCGGATCGGGGCTGAGAATGATAACCTTGGTATTGGGAAAGTTTCTGGCTATCTTTTTACCAAGTTCCAGCCCGCTGTGCGCCGCCAGGTCGGAGCCGAGGAGAACAATATCCGGCGATTGAGCTTCAATTTTTGTTAAAGTGTCCTTATCAGGACTGCATTCCGATATTTCATAACTACCGTGATTAGTTAAAGCCTGACGCACTCCGGCTCTAAAAAAGGGTTGTTCATCTATTATTATTACTTTAGTTTTAGGCACTTAAAACCCCTTCCAATTAATTATTCACTTATTTGGTTTTGCCGCTTTTTAAAAGCAATTCATCAACATCCTGCGTCTTAAAACGCCGGTCGCCCCTGGGCCCGATACGATAGGTTTTTAAAATTCCCAGATTGCTCCATCTCCTGATGGTATTGACATGTAGATTCAATCTGCGCGCAACTTCACTTGTCGTAAGCATCGGCTCAATTTTATTATTTTCCATTGACGAGCTTATACCAACCTTTCCTAACAATACTTATACTAAACTAATTTAAATAGCTCATACTATACTATACCTTATTTTATGAACAATATAAATATTTATTTCCTTATTTTAATAAATTTTTTTATATCGAATTTCTTTAAAACTATCCTTTTATTAACTGCTTCGTTATAATTATTGCACGTGGTAACACCAATGTACCGGTTTACTCCTCTCGGAGCAGTATTCCGGTTGAGTATATTCGGTAAGGAGTTGTCGGGTGCAGGAAGAGCAAAGCCTGGTACTTCAAGCACAAAAGTGCAATCAAGAGGCTTTTGCCAAGCTTTATGAGCAAAACTTCGATAAAATTTATCGCTATATTTCTCTTAAAGTTGGCAATAATACAGAGGCTGAAGATATGACACAGCAGGTGTTCATTAAAGCGCTGCAATCGATTTCGTCCTATAAATGGAAGGATGTGCCGTTCTCGGCATGGCTTTTCCGTATTGCGCACAATCAGGTAATCGATTATTACCGGAAACAATCGAGGCAGTCAACGACTCCGCTTTATGAATATATGGCTGTGACAAATTTCGACCCTGAAAAAGCGATTGAAGACAAAGCGGATATAGAAAGGTTGTTAATCGCATCTAAGAAATTGACCGCTGCGCAACAGGAAGTAATTACCCTGCGCTTTGCCGGAGAGCTTCCGATTGCAGAAGTTGCGCGAATTATGGGAAAAACGCAGGGCGCCATAAAAGCGCTGCAGCACAGTGCTATAGCAGCTCTGAGAAAATTAATGACGGTAGAAGAAAATGTTTAAGAAAAAATTAAATAATTTAGATAGAATATTTGATATTTGCCTCGACAGAATTCTAGTCGGCGGTGAATCAGTAGAACAGTGCCTGTCGGATTATCCCGAGTATTGCGATGAGCTGAAACCCCTTCTGGAGACTTCAATAAAAACCCGAAAGGCGATGAGCTCGATTTCAGCGAGCCCGGATTTTAAGGCAAGGCTGAGATACGAACTAAACTCACGAATGAATTACGCCAACGCTCCGAAACGCGCTTCGTTCAAATGGCAGATGCAATGGGCACCTGTAGCCTTATCCTTCTGTATAGTTCTGTTGCTATCCGGCGGCGGGACTGTGGCGGCCGCCAGCACAAGTATGCCTGCCGACCCGCTTTATAATGTAAAACTGGCATCCGAACAGGTACAGTTGTTCTTTACTTTCGATGATGCAGGGAAAGCCGACTTGTACTCCGAATTCGTTGCTGAACGTGTCAATGAAATAGTAACTATGGCTTATGCCAATAATACGGAAGCTATGGATAAATCATCGAGAATAATGCAAGATCAACTGGCAATGATATATAGTCTTTCAAATGTAAAGAATGCAGGCATGGTGACGACTACGAAAGCCTCAAATACCGAGGATGCTACTCTAGGCGTATTATCAACAGTAACTGTTACGGAAACTTTCTGGATTGGCGGGGAAGGTACAAGAACCCCGGACAAGAATATTACCCTTACAAAATCACAAACCGGCTATATCGTAGATACAAACGCAGTTACCGTTACCAAAACCGTTACCGCAGGCAGCGCAGGAACAATAGTAACTGCTGCAAGCCAGAGTACAACAAATTCTGCTACAATTCCCGGTCAATCTATCGGCACTCAACCGGTATACATTGTCAGTGCCGAGAACCAAGAGTTGATCGATACTCTATATAACGACTTAATGACTTTATATGAGGCTACAGCTAATAACTCAGGTAAGGTTTTGGAATCATTACTGGCAGCCATAGCGATATTGGAAGAAAGTTATAATAACGCCCTAGAAAACCTCAACTAATGTTTTCTACGGCAAGCGAATATTATCACCGCCATCGGATTTTCGATAAACCGAATGCGGCAATAAAGCTATAACAGCATTTATCAGCATCTCTTATCCACCCCCTCCAAATTCAACAATTATTCAAGCAATTATCTTATATAATATTGACAGTACATATTGCTGTGCTTATACTTATTCACATATAAATATATTCTACCCATATATTGATAAGTAAATAAAATTTATTCCATTATTATTCGGGGGTTAATTTGTCAGGTAAAAACAACGAAACGTTGAATTTAAAAAGAGCTGCCAATCAAATACGCCGCGATGAAAGAGATGCCCTGATCAAGGCCGAATCGGATGCCAGACTGGCTGTTGATAAAGCAGTTAAAACACGAGATCTGGAATTTACATTAGCCAGAGAAAATGAGATAAATACCCTGCGTGATATGGAACGGCAGTTTGATAATGCCGTAAAGTCTATCCGGGAAGCCAACAGGAACAGGCTCGATGAAATAAAGAGGACTAGAGCTAACACGGTTACGGAAGCCCGTAACAAGGAAAACGCAACCGTTAAAAGCATCTACAATGAAGAGTCCACGGCAATCAACGGAGCAGATAGAAAAACCATTCAAAGAATTAAATATGATACCTTAAAGAAAGTGCGGCAAGCCAGATACGATACCGAAAGAGCTATTAACGAGGCTCTCTTTGAAGAAAAACATGCTACGCGTAAAGCCCTCGATATCGCCTATAGAGATATTGAAAAGGAAGAGGAATCGCAAAAACGCACCAGAATTCGTACTATCGTTGACGCCAGAAATACCCGCGTAAAAGCAGTCAGCGATGCCGATTTGCAATATAGACGTACAATTGATGATATCGCAAAGAGCTACAGGCAGAGTACTGCCGATATCAGGAAACAGGCTCAGGAAGATATCCTGAATCTTAAGAACAACTTGCGGCTAATTAAAAGAGGAGAGATTCCATCGACGGCTACACTCGAAGAAAAGCAGCAAATCATTACGAAAACAGCCGTTGAAGATGAGAGCTTCCCGGAATCTGAAGAGCAACCCCTACCGAAAACACCAGTATCTAATACGGAAACAATAGCTCCCAATCATTTTGAAGAAGAAACTGTTCCCGCAGCAGAAGCATTATACGCTATACCTCCGGAAAATATTCCGGAGGAAGAAAAATTAAAAGCTGAGGCACAGGAGATTAACGGGGAACCCGAAGCATCCGTACAGAAGGATCCGGAAGAACCTGCTCTTGCGCAAAACGAGGAACCTGTACTTCAAAAGTCCGAGGAAACCCTTCAACAAGAACTTGAAAAGACAATACAGCAGGAGCCGGAAATACCTTTACCGCAGGAACCTGCTGAAATTGCCGAACCGGAAGAGGTTGCTGCTATTGAAGAAATGGCAGCTATATCGTTACCTGATGAAGAAAACGCAACTGCTTCAGTTGTTACCCCTGTGACTTCGACAACTGAAACAAAAGAATCCGTGTCCCTTTACAGCGGTATTGTTAAAATAGCTATTAAATCGCCCGCAGAGACACATAAGATAAAATCGCTAGGCAATGAACTGAATAAAATAGATAAGGTCAGGATACTGTTTATCAGCGGTGAAGTAAATAAAGATACGATTATGAACGTCAAACTGGATGAAGAACTCCCGCTTGTAGATATATTAAAAACGCTGCCGGACATTGCCGATATATCGGTAAAGAACAAAAATATCCAGGTAACTTTAAAAAGCAGTAATTAAAAGCGTTTTATCCGTTGATTCTCTTGTCTATATTTTTACCCCGCTATATTGTAATATTAAGGCAGGCTATATAAAACTGTAAACGGGGAATTTAATTATAACTTACCTTTATATTTAATCTCCCCGTTTATCTCCCCAGAAGAACAAGGCAACTGTCCCAGTCCCCGTATGGGAGCCGATACCGGTGCCGATGCTGTTTATTAAAACATCGCCGTCAAGGTTATGAAAGCGTTCCTTTATTAAACCGGCTACCATTTCGGCATCATTATAACAGGCGGAATTCGATATAAAACATTTGCCGTTATATTGCGTACCGTTTCGGGCATGTTGAGCCATCGTACGCACAATTTCCTGCATGACATGTTTTTTCCCCTGGACCTTTTTCCTGATTTTCAGTTCTCCCTTTGAATTCATATTCATTAACGGGCAGATGCTTAATATCGTTCCCACCGTCGCCGATGCCGCCGATATTCTGCCTCCCCTTTTATAATGCTTCAAGTCGGTCGAGAAGAACCAGTGATGCAGGTTTAATTTATTCTCTTTCAGCCAGTTGCAAATATCATCTATGGAAGCGCCGGAGTTTCGCATTTCCCATGCCGCATCCACCAGCATACCGTACCCGGATGAAGCGGCAAGCGAATCGACGACGATAATTTTACGGTTCGGGTACGTTTCCAGTAATTTCCCCTGAGCCAACCTTGCGGAATTGATTGAGCCTGATATCCCGGAAGAAAGTGATAAGTGCAAAATATCCCGGCCTTTTTTTAAAATCGGCTCGAAAAGGGCGATATATTCTCCCACGCTGATCTGTGAAGTTGTCGGCATTGCACCATCGTCAATCCTTTTATAGAATTCACCAAAAGGAATCGATTGCCCCAGGTCATCGCAGTAGTCTTTGCCGTCCATCTGGAAATGAAAACAGGCAAAGGGGATATCTCTTTTTTGGAAATACTCCGACGGCATATCCGCAGTCGAACAACAGGTAATACAATAATCAAACAATATGAAACCTCCGGAAAAATTTATTGGATATAAAAATAATCTAATAAATTCATTTTAAATGCAAGAGGGTTGAAAATCACCCTACTATGTATTAAACTGGGTCTATTTTATAAAGTGTAATTTGTAGAGAAAAAATTATAATTCCACTGTAGGTAGAGACGTAAAAGAGCAGAGAAATACTAAGATGGGGAAACGGCTTATATGAATACAACTAAAGCTGACGAAAAGATTTTAAAGCAATGGATAGCGAATAACCTGATATATTACAGAAAACTTAACAATATGACGCAGAGCGAACTGGCGGAGCGCATAAACTATTCGGATAAATCCATTTCGAAATGGGAACGCGCCGCCGGGGTGCCTGATATATTTGTCCTTAAACTACTGGCCGATTTGTACGGAATATCTGTCGACGATTTACTGGACGAGAAGACTCCGGAATCTCCGCCGCCCGTTCCGAATAAAAATGCGCCACGTTTTATTACTTTTTTACTTTCCGCCGGAATTGCCTGGCTGACAGCTACCGTTGTTTTCACCGGGCTTAAACTTTTTGCGCCGGCACCTGATAAAGCATGGCTTGCCTTTATTTTCGCTGTTCCTGTCAGCTCGATAATAGCGGTTGTTTTTTCTTATTTATGGTGGCGAATTCTGGTACGGATTGCGTCTGTAAGTACGCTTGTCTGGTCATTGGCTGCCTGTATTCACCTTACCGTTCCCATGAAAAACATCTATCTAATCTATGTAATCGCAGCGGTAGTTCAGATTCTGATATTGTTGTGGTTTTTATTATTAAGAAAAAGATCGGTCGGGCATTCTGTGAAATCATAGATGGACATGATGATTGTCATTTATAAGGGCTTGGTTCATCCCATTATTGTGATATAAGTTATATTCAATTCTGTTAGAAACAATGTTAATATTAATTAAACATCTATTTTAATTCTCTTTACCTTGTAAATAATAAGTAAATAATAAATAAAGGGGGATGGGAAAATGGAGTTAGTTAATCTTTCAAATACTACTGGTATCATTATTCTCGACAGCATCTTGAATGCAGAAAGCGAAGAGCTTCTGAATAAATCAATAGAGGACGCCGGTCTCAAGGGATTAAAGAGGGTAATTCTTGATTTCCGTCCTGTAGACCATATGAACAGCCTGGGTCTCGGCAACCTGGTAAAGCTTACCGCTATTGCCAGAAAAAAGAAGATTAAACTTTTCGCTTACGGTTTGAGCAAGCGTTACCGTGAGCTGTTTGTTATGGCCAGTCTGGATAAAGAAATAAATATAATAGACAGTGACATAAAATCCGTTTTACTTAGCTCCGAAGATATCGACAGTCTAAAAAATTTAAAGGTCAAATCCGGGAAGCAATCCGATGCCGGCTGGGCGCCTTTCGTTGAAAGAATAAAAGTGACGGAAAAACCGGAAGGTGCAATGTTAAGGAATATGGATAACCGCCGTCTGCAGCCTCAAATAAACGGATTCGGGAAAATGTGGCAAAAAACGTTCTGGTTGATGATTGATAAACCGGAACTAACCCCAAAAGATGTCATCACCAAATTGATGCAGAATTTTGTAGTGTTCCAGATTCCTGAAAACTTCTTCTATCCCACCAGCAAGGGGTTGTCTCCCGGAGCGCTGGTATTTATCGATTCCAAGACACCGGGAGGAATAGTCAGCACCGGAAT
>CAZGVH010000011.1:0-16001 GCA_964528955.1 uncultured Dehalococcoidales bacterium
GAAATATAGTACATAATGACCTAACTTTAAACCACCGAAATCAGAATACAATAATCCACCTTGTTTGTCAATAACTTTTTAAGAATTCATAACTATTTTAATGAAGTTCACTGCAGGCATTATTTACGGCTAATACCGGAGGGGTCACAGACTATAAACATCTGTGACCCCTTCCCTGAACACAAACCCGCTTGGATAATTGTATGACGACCTGTTATCTCAAGCAATCGCTTCTTCAAACTGGCTGTTGTAAAGTTCCGCATAGAAACCGTTTCTAGCCAGCAGTTCCGTATGATTACCGCTTTCGATGATATCCCCTTCGTTCATTACCAGGATAAGGTCGGAATTCTTGATGGTGGAAAGCCTGTGAGCAATCACAAAAGAAGTGCGCCCTGCCGTTAACTTGTCCATCGCTTCCTGTATCAGTATTTCCGTACGCGTATCTACCGAACTGGTTGCTTCGTCAAGGATTAACAGCGGCGTATTCTCTATCATCGCCCTGGCAATGGTAAGCAGTTGTTTTTGCCCGGCCGAAAGATTGGCGTTGTCATTTAACACCGTGTCATAACCTTCCGGCAGAGTGCGTATAAAATGGTCGATATTGGCAGCTTTGCAGGCGGCATAGATCTGGTCATCGGTGACACCTTTCTTGCTGTAAACCACATTTTCCTTGATAGTTCCCTCGAATAACCAGGTATCCTGCAGTACCATGCAGAAGAGATTATGCACGTTCTCCCTGGTCAACTTGTTGGTAGGAACGCCGTCGATTTGAATTTCTCCGTCATTGATTTCGTAGAATCGCATTAACAGATTTACTATAGTCGTTTTTCCAGCGCCAGTCGGGCCGACGATAGCTATTTTCTGTCCCGGTTTTATGTGAGCAGAAAAATTATTGATAATAATCTTATTCGGATTATAGCCGAAGCGCACATTTTTGAATTCTACTTCTCCCTGAACTTCCTGTAATACTGTAGTTTTACTGCTTTCATCATCCAGTTCCGGTTCTTCCATGAATTCAAAAACACGTTCACTGGCAGCCGCAGTGGATTGTAGCATGGTTACTGTCTGCGCAATCTGCGAAAGAGGTTGTGAAAATAACCTGACGTAAATCATAAAAGCCACAATGACACCAAAGGAAATCGTGCCGCTGAGCGCCATGGCGCCTCCTACAACACAAACGGCTACGTATCCGAAATTGCCGATAAACATCATTAGCGGCATCATAAGTCCGGATAAAAATTGCGATTTCCAGGCGTTTTCGTACAATTTATCGTTTATCCCGGTAAATTTTATCAAAGCCTGTTCTTCGCCGTTGTAAGCCTTGATTACATTGTGCCCGGCGTAGGTTTCTTCGACATGACCGTTCATGGCACCGAGAGCCTGCTGCTGCCGCAGGAAGTATTTTTGTGATTTCGAAACAATTAACATCATCATTACAAAACCTATAATTGTCGAACCGATGGCGGTCAACGCCATAACCGGGTTTGTAACAAACATCATTATCATCGAACCTAAAAACAGAATGACTCCATGAATGAGCCCGCCGATGCTCTGGTTTAGAGTTTGTCCGATGGTATCGATATCATTCGTTACCCGGCTGAGCACATCTCCGTAACTCGTAGAATCGAAATACTTGAGCGGCAACCGGTTGATTTTTTTAGAAATCCCGGTACGCAGACTCTTGGAAATTTTCTGCGTAATTGTTGCCATTATAAAACCCTGTATATATGAAAAGATAACGCTCAATCCATATAACGTTGCCAGGAAAATACAAATGCTTAGAATGGCTTCTGTATCTATCGTGCCGAATAATCCGTCTTTAATCAAATTGGTTATTTTACTGAGCTGGTTCGGCCCTATCAATGTAAAAACGGTAGCTGTTAGCGTCAATATGATGGCGATGATAATCATAGGAAGATACGGTTTACAGTACCTCAGTAATTTTTTCCAGGTTGCCTTAAAATCCTTGGCTTTTTCACCGCCCATCATCCCGTGCCCCCCTCCGAACGGACCTCCGGCACGACGGCGCGAAGCCTCTTTTTTAGCATTATCTCCAATCGTATATTCTTTATCAGTCATTTTCGAGTTCCTCCCTGGAAAGCTGCGAATAGGCAATCTCCTGATAAACCGTACACGATTTCATCAGTTCCTTGTGCGTACCGTTGCCGACGACTTTCCCCTGTTCCAAAACAACTATTCTATCGGCATCCATGATGGTCCCGATACGTGCCGCAACAATCAGGCTGGTTGTATTTGCAATCTCCTTTTTTAATGCCGAACGGAGTTTGCGGTCGGTTTTATAATCGAGCGCCGAAAACGAATCGTCGAAAATAAATATTTCCGGTTTCCTGTTGATTGCCCTGGCAATGGCAAGCCTCTGTTTCTGCCCCCCGGAAATATTGATGCCTCCCTGGGAAATGGCGGCATCGTACTGCCCCTCCATTTTCTCTACAAACTCGCTACCCTGCGCTATTTCAAGCGCCGTTTTAACATCGGATAAACCCGAATTTTCTTTTCCGTTATCGCCGTAAGCGACATTCGATTGTACGGTACCGCTGAAAAGCACTGCTTTTTGAGGAATGTATCCCAGTTTTTTACGCAGTTCCTTAAGGGTATAATCCTTTACGTTTATTCCATCGACCAGCACTTCCCCCTCAGTGGCATCGTAAAATCTGGGAACGAGGTTGATCAATGTGCTCTTTCCGCTTCCGGTAGAACCGATAAAAGCGACCGTATCCCCTTTATTAGCTTTAAAATTAATATCTTTAAGAACATATTCGGCGGCTCCCGGATATTTGAAGCCGACATTGCGAAATTCCACTTCACCCGTAATTGAATCCGGGATATCAGTCAGCTTACCGTCTGTAATGGAAGGCCTGGTATCTATAACTTCATTTATACGCCTGGCGGATACCGATGCCCTGGGCAGCATAATAAATATCATTGTCAATAACATAAACGCCATTACCACCTGCATAGCGTAAGCCGAAAAAACAATCATATCACTGAATATAACTAGCCTGTCCATCATACCGGCTCCTGAGATGAGATAAGTGCCAATCCAGTAAATAGATAAATTCAATCCGCTCATTATAAGAGTCATTCCGGGCATCAGTAAGGCCATCATCCTGGTTGTAAACAGGTTGGTATTGGTCAGTTCGGTATTCGCTTTATCGAATTTCGCTTCTTCGTATTCTTCGGCATTATAAGCGCGGACGACACGCAGTCCGGTCAGGTTCTCGCGGGTAACCCTGTTGAGATTATCCGTTAATGCCTGAATTTTCCTGAATTTGGGAAGCGCTACCAGGACAAGTATCAATATCATTACCAGCAATATGGCAACGGCAACACCGGTTGCCCCTGTCCATTGCCAGCTCTTGCCGGCTATTTTAGTAATTGCCCATACAGCCATAATGGGCGCTTTAATCATAATCTGTAAACCCATAGCTACTATTAATTGTACCTGCGTAATATCGTTGGTAGAACGGGTAATCAAACTTGCGGTTGAAAACCTGCCGATTTCTTCCATCGAGAAAGATTCCACGCGTTGGAACTGCAGCGAACGCAGTCTCCTTGAAAGAGTGGCAGCCACACGGGCAGCTAAAAATCCGACTATTACGGAACTTACCAGGCTTCCCAGTGCGCAAAGCAGCATATAAACCCCTGTTTCCCAAATTTGACCTACCGTGCTGCCGGGAGTCTGGACAAATATCGTGATTTCCGCCATGTAGTCGGGGATTTTCAGGTCGAGATATACCTGCGATACGATAAAAACCATGCTGATTAAAACTAATAGCCATTCTTTCAATTTAAAATATTTCAGTATTTTTAACATATTGTTTCCCTTTGTGATATAAACCTATGCACTGTTAAATATGTTATCCGACCGGTCTAATGACCTGGTACGGCACTATTACAACTATTCTTATTATTCCTGTGCTTTCAGAGTATAAATACCGCTTTTTGTCTAATCATTACAAATCCGGGGTATATTAACACTATAACGCATTAGAACTACAGGGTAGCATTATTAGCCTCTTTTATCATACGTTCAAACATGGACATCTGCTCCGTAAACTTGCTCAGCATTTGTGCCATAGATTCTGTTTTTATAATCATGAGTCCATCGCCGTGAAGATTACCCATAATAATCAGTTTTTCGCCCGGGGTAATTTCCAGTTCGCGACGGGCTTCTGCCGGTATAACTATCTGACCCCGTTCACCGACAACGGCTGTTCCATAAAACTTGGGAACATGTTCTTCCGTTTTGACTTTCATAACTGCCCGCCTCCTTTCATATATATCATACTTTACATACCATACATATATTATACACATATCATACCTTTGTCAATAAACGTACATACTGTCAGTAATGTTTCTATCAAAAACTTACGTTACAACATTTGCAGGTAAAATATATATATGCTATTATATTGATATACGGTAATTGGTTGCCGCTTGCCTTAATAATTGTATCGACAGAGTGTAAACTATGAGAAAGATTTATATTAAAGAAGAAGTATGTATCGGATGCGGTTTGTGCGAAGTTTACTGCCAGTTGCAGCATGCCAGCGTACACGACCTGATCAAGGCTTTTAAAAAGAGAGGCCCGCGTCCTCTGGCACGAGCCAGGGTGGAAGCGAAAGGCAATCTTTCCTTTTCAGTTCGCTGCCGTAACTGCGACGAACCGCAATGCGCATATGCCTGCCTTACCGGAGCTATTACGCGTAATCCCGAAACAAAAATGATAACCGTCGACGAAGATAAATGCATCGGCTGTTGCACCTGTATGCTGGTATGCCCTCTTGGGGCTATCAAGCAGGATAAAGAGCATAAGAAGATGATAAAATGCGATTTCTGTCAGGGAGAGGAAACACCGGTTTGCGTGACAAATTGCCCCAACGAAGCTTTATTCTGTGTTGAATATGACGACGTCGATAAAGAAATAAAAACGAAACTTCCCTCACCTGTCTAACGAACGGACGGTAATCCGGCTGATAGTTTTCGGAAAATAAGATTTGCCATGCCGTATAATAAATGTTTTAATGATAGCAAAACAAGGAAAATCCGAAAATGATTACGATAGTCGACTATGGTGCGGGAAACCTGCGAAGCGTTTTAAACGCTATAGCAAAGGTGGGTTATGAGACAAAACTGGTATCCACTCCACGTGAAGTGGATGAAGCAGATGTGCTGATTCTACCGGGCGTCGGCGCTGCCGGACATATTATGGATAGTCTGAAAGCGTCGGGGTTGGATAACGCAATAAAAAAATATATCGCTGAAAACAGGTATTTTCTGGGTATCTGCATCGGGATGCAGGTTCTTCTCGGTAAAACCGAGGAAAACGGAGGACAGGGCTGCCTGAATATAATTCCCGGCGTTGTCAGGAAGTTTAACGAGGGATTGAAGGTGCCTCATATGGGCTGGAACCAGGTTAAACAAAAGAAAAGCCACCCGGTTTTTAACGGTGTTCCCGATGAAACGGATTTTTATTTTGTGCACAGCTATTACGCCGACCCGGAAGATAAAGAGGTTATTGCAGGAGAAACGGTATACGGTAAACCGTTTTGCAGCGCCATAATAAAAGGCAACCTGATTGCCACCCAGTTTCATCCGGAAAAAAGCGGAGAACCCGGCTTAAAAATATATGATAATTTTATTAAACTGGCTAGCGGTAAAATGCTATAAAATCTAATTGGTAAAGTGATAAAACTATGGAAAAGACGGAAAGAATAAAATACCTGATTATCGGCAATTCTGCCGGCGGTATCGGTGCGGTCGAAGCCATTCGTGAGTTAGATAAAAGCGGAACGATTACCATTGTTTCCGATGAACCCTACCCCGTGTACTCACGGCCTCTGATATCCGATTTCCTGGCAGGAAAAAGAACTATCGACAATTTGAATTATCGGTCTTTCGATTTCTATGAGCAAAATCACATAAGCACTATTTTCGGCAATAGAGTAACAAAGCTCGATTTGACTGATAATACCGTCTTTCTCGACAGCAGCCAGAAACTGGTTTGGGATAAACTACTGTTGGCTACCGGAGGAACCCCGATAGTTCCTCCGATGGAAGGTAAAAATACCAGGGGTGTATTTACTTTTACCACGCTCGGAGATGCCAAAGTCATTGACGATTATATACGGCAAAAACCGGATGTCAATGCAGTAGTAATCGGCGGCGGTCTGATCGGTGTCAGCGTTACCGAATCGCTTTTAAAAAGGCATGTTAAAGTAACCATTATCGAAATGAAAGACCG
This sequence comes from uncultured Dehalococcoidales bacterium, assembly GCA_964528955.1. Taxonomy (GTDB): domain Bacteria; phylum Chloroflexota; class Dehalococcoidia; order Dehalococcoidales; family UBA5627; genus UBA5627. The sequence continues at coordinate 6,269 of CAZGVH010000011.1, forward strand.
CATTCTTAACGTTATTCTTGATGAAAAAACCTCTTTCATGGAAGATAAAGCCGTTAGAGACTCCGGCGTCGATATTATCACCGGACACACCGTCAGCAAAATAAACAGCAATATACACGGCGAGGTTTACAGCGTAACCCTGGATAACGGTAATGTCATACAATGCGGTATGGTCATAGTTGCTATCGGCGTCAGGCCGAGACTTGACCTTGTAACCGGTACCGAAATCAAGGTAAATCGGGGCGTGGTCGTCGATAAACACATGGAGACTTCGGTTCCCGGTGTATATGCCTGCGGTGATGTGGCAGAAGCCTATGACTTTATTTACCATGAGAATAGATTAACACCGGTATGGCCCAACGCCTACCTGGGCGGCAGGACAGCCGGATTGAATATGGCGGGAAAAACAGCGGATTACCCCGGCGGTACCAATATTAACTCTATGAAATATTTCGGCGTTTACATTGTTTCAGCCGGAATGATAACTGCACCTGATAACAGTTACGAAGTACTGGTCACCAATCACGAAGACATTTACAAGAAGCTGATATTGAAAAACGGCTTGATAACCGGCATGGTGTTTTCCGGCGAGGTCGACCGCGCAGGGATTATATACAATCTGATGCGGGACGCCGTAAATGTAGACAGTTTTAAACAGTCATTGGTAACCGACGATGTGGGTTTGCTTTCCCTGCCTGAGAAACTCTGGCGGAATCGCCTTGCAACGGCGACGGTTGTTAACGGAAACGGCAATTCTATAAATTAAAAATTCGTATCCGTATATGTTGTATACTTAGGAAGAAGGAGTCAGAGATGGAAAATCTCAGGCATATAAATAATACGTTTAACGACGATAAGGTAATAGACGCCTGCTCGATATTCGGAGCGATGAATACCTCCGGCAAGAGGTTTTACGGAACCGGAGTCATAAAAGCGATTGCCAATATGCATGACCGCGGTAACGGTTTGGGCGGGGGTTTCGCCGTTTATGGCCTCTATCCCGAATACAAGGCACTTTATGCATTTCATATAATGTACCTCAGTAATGAGGGAAGAAGAGATACCGAAGCCTATCTTAAAGAGCATTTCGAAATTGTGCAGCAGGAAGATGTACCGACGCGCAGGACTCCTAAAATCACCGATCCGCCTGTTGTTAAAAGATATTTCCTGGATATAAGTAAACACCGCCCGGAAATTGATTTGCAGGATGATTACGTTTTAAACGCCATCATGAGAATAAATACTTCGGGCAAAGATAGTTTCGTGTTCTCCGGCGGCAAGGATATGGCGGTATTTAAAGGAGTAGGATACCCGGAGGAAATCGCCGAATTTTTCTGCCTCGAGCAATACGAAGGTTATATTTGGACATCGCACGGCAGGTTCCCTACCAATACCCAGGCATGGTGGGGAGGTGCGCACCCGTTCAGCATTCTGGACTGGACTGTTGTACATAATGGTGAGATTTCATCATATGGAATTAACCAGCGCTATCTGGAGGGCTATGGTTATCACTGCACCATGCAGACGGACACCGAGGTTATTGCTTATGCCGTAGACCTTTTAATGCGCAAACACAAACTGCCGATAGAGGTAATGGCAAAGGTGCTGGCTCCCCCCTTCTGGAACGATATCGAGCGCATGCCCGAAAAAGAACAAAAGCTGGCATTGGCGCTGCGGCAGGTATATGGAAGCCTTATGCTCAACGGCCCCTTTGCTATCCTGGTAGCCCATCACGGCGAATTGATAGGATTGACAGATAGAATCCGGTTGCGACCGCTTACCGTAGGCGAAAAGGATGATATGGTATATTTTTCATCTGAAGAATCGGCTATCAGGTTGATAAGCCCGAAATTGGACAGAGCCTGGACACCGATGGGCGGTGAACCTGTTATCGTAAAATTAAAGACCGATAGTTGCAGCAATCAGGCGGATAAAAAGGCAGCGGTTACACCGTAAAACAATTATGTTAACAAAAAGAGTTATACCCTGTCTCGACGTAAAAGACGGACGTGTGGTAAAAGGTAAAAGCTTCGTAAATCTGCGGGATGCCGGAGACCCGGTCGAGCTTGCCGATTTTTATTATAAAGAAGGCGCAGACGAACTGGTATTTTTGGATATTTCGGCTTCTGCCGAAGGACGCGATACTATGGTAGAGGTTGTGGAGCGTATTTCGGAAAAAGTATTTATGCCTCTCACCGTAGGCGGAGGGTTGCGTACCATCGATAATATCAGGCGCATGCTGCTTGCCGGCGCTGACAAGACATCGCTTAATACTGCTGCCGTGCAAAATCCGCATATAATCAGCGAAGGAGCCGATAAATTCGGCAGCCAGTGTATCGTAGTAGCGATAGATGCCAAACGTGTTGCCGGCAGTAAAGAACCGAAGTGGGAAGTTTATACTCACGGCGGGCGGAAATCTACCGGTATCGACGCAGTAGAATGGGCACGGCAAGCAGTTTCTCTGGGAGCCGGTGAAATTTTATTGACAAGCATGGATGCCGACGGACAGCAGAGCGGTTATGACAACGAGTTGACGCGTACAATATCGGAGGCGGTAAACGTCCCGGTAATTGCCAGCGGCGGCGCCGGAACTCCGCAAGACCTTTATGATGCATTGGTTACCGGAAAAGCGGATGCGGTTCTGGCAGCCAGTATCCTGCATTACAATAATTATACTGTTAAAGACATCAAGGAATACCTTTTCAGAAAAGGCATTCCTATACGAAAATAATAAAAGGTAAATTAAGATGAAGACATTATTAACTTCGAAATTTGCGGTCATCAGGGACCCGGAAAAATGTATACAGTGCCAGGTCTGCGTAAACCAGTGCAGTTTTAATGCCAATTACTTCGATGCTGAAGAAAACGAAGTCAAAACACACAATGAGAACTGCGTGGATTGCCAGCGCTGCGTTGTTTATTGTCCTACCCGGGCAATAACCATCACCAATACTCCCCTTGAGTACAGGTATCATCGCAACTGGACAGCCTCGGTTATAGAGGATATTAACAAACAAGCCGAAACCGGCGGTGTATTGCTTACAGGTATGGGAACGGATAAAGACTATCCCGTTTACTGGGACCACCTTTTATTGAATGCCAGCCAGGTTACCAATCCTTCCATCGACCCGCTGCGTGAACCGATGGAGCTTACGACATACCTGGGCGGCAAACCTGACAAACTGGATATAGATCCCGATACACTTGCATTAAAGACCAAAATGCCTCCCCAGGTAAAATTGAACGTGCCAGTGATGTTTTCGGCTATGTCTTACGGAGCCATCAGCTTGAATGCACAGACATCTATGGCCAGAGCTGCCGCAGAAATAGGAACAATGTGGAACACAGGTGAAGGCGGCCTGCATTCCAGCCTGGTAAAATACAAGAATAATACGATAGTACAGGTAGCTTCCGGACGCTACGGCGTGCATTCAGGATATCTCGATTCGAGTAGAATCGTAGAAATCAAGATCGGACAGGGTGCTAAACCGGGTATCGGCGGACACCTGCCCGGGGAAAAAGTCAGCAGCGATGTATCTTCGACGAGAATGATACCTCAAGGAACCGATGCTATTTCACCGGCGCCCCACCATGATATCTATTCTATTGAAGACCTGCTGCAACTTATCCACGCTCTGAAAGAAGCCACCAACTATACCAAACCGATATCGGTCAAGATAGCTGCCGTTCATAATGCCGCCGCTATCGCCAGCGGCATCGTCCGCGGCGGAGCGGATATCGTTGTAATCGATGGTTTCCGCGGCGCTACCGGCGCCGCCCCTAAGATAATCAGGGACAATGTCGGTATCCCCATAGAACTGGCGCTGGCTTCAATCGACAGCCGTCTCAGGGAAGAAGGAATCCGTAATAAAGCCTCCATCGTTGTTTCGGGAGGCATCAGGAACAGCGGTGATGTTATTAAAGCCATCGCTCTGGGAGCCGATGCGGTAAATATCGGCACAGCCGCCCTGATAGCTATGGGATGCCATGTCTGCCAGCAGTGTCACACAAATAAATGCGCCTGGGGCATCTGTACCAGTGACCTTAAACTGAATAAACGGGTTAATCCTGAATTAGGCTACATGCGCCTGGTCAATATGATTCGCGGATGGAGCATGGAAATCAAAGATATACTGGGTGGACTTGGAGTAAATGCAATTGAAAGCCTCAGGGGTAACCGCTTGCATTTAAGAGGAATCGGACTTAGCGACAGTGAATTGGAAATACTTGGTATCAGGCCGGCAGGGAGATAAAAACATATGACAGCAGATAGCAATAATACAGTTATAATTGATGCCAGCGGTATCTATTATCGTGAACTGAATGAAAAACTAAGGGAATTGATAGCCAGCGGAACTCATAATATCGAACTTTCCAATGTCTGCGGACAGAGATATATCGGCACCGACCTTGATAAACCGGTAAATATCGATATATTCGGCACACCCGGCAACGACCTCGGCGCATTTATGGACGGTCCGTCTATCAACGTTTACGGTAACGCCCAGGACGGATGCGGCAATACTATGAACGAAGGCATAATAGTAGTTCACGGACACGCCGGCGACATTACCGGACTTTCTGCCAGGGGCGGAAAAATTTTCATTCAAGACGGGGTCGGTTATCGAGCCGGAATCCATATGAAGGAATATAAAGAAAAGAAGCCTGTTCTGGTTATCGGCGGTACCGCCCAGGATTTCGCCGGTGAATACATGGCCGGTGGTATTATGGTACTTTTGGGCTTGAATTTGAAGGATGGGGAAAAATATCCGGCAAAATTTATCGGCACGGGTATGCACGGCGGCGTAATATATTTCAGGGGAACCGTAGAAGATTATCAGCTTGGAAAAGAGGTCGGAGTTGCTGAGCTCGATGAAAAAGACCGCGAAATTCTGAATCAACTCGTTGCGGAATACTGCAGCTATTTCAATTACGATATCAACGCTGTGATGAACCGTAATTTTATCAAGCTCTACCCGCGCTATCTGCGTCCCTACGGAAGACTCTATGCCTATTAAAATATAGCGAACCTCTGCTATACTTAATACTGGAGATTTACTTTTGCTGACGGGATGTAATTTTGTTTAGTATATTATTGATATCCAGAAAAACCGGAGAACTGGCAACACTTTGTACGAAGCTGTCTCAATATGGATTCAACTGTTTTTCAATATCTTACGAAGACATAGAAGACGATGAAATTCCGCCCCATACGCCGGATACGCTAATAATAGAAGTCTCCGGAAAGCTGCCTACAGAAAAAGCCCTTAATCTGCTCTCAAGGCTGAAACGCAAAACAAACCTCCCTGTAATGGCTATCGCAGACAGGGAAAAGATGAACAGCCTGATAAACATCAGCAATATCGACGATTTTGTCATCACCCCTTACGATATAGAAGAACTCGTCATCAGGATAAAACGGTTGATGCAGAAAATTAAGAACCTCGAGAGCAGCGATATCTTGAAATGCGACGGGTTAACGATAGACCTCGTCAAATACGAGGTCACACTTGAGAACCGGATAATCGAGCTTACGTTTAAAGAATATGAACTCCTGCTCTACCTCGCCAGTAACAAAGGGCGTGTTTTCACGCGCGAAGCCCTGCTTAACAAGGTATGGGGATACGATTACTTCGGCGGTGACCGGACTGTCGACGTTCATATCAGAAGACTCCGCAGCAAAATCGAGGATGCCAACCATACATATATAGACACCGTCCGCAACATCGGCTACAGGTTTAAGAAGAATTTCGATAAATAAAAAATCATCCCCTGTTTACAGCATAAGTTTTTCCGCAGAGACGGAAACAGCTTTTACCGGCCATCAAATACATCCTCTATTTTTTGGATAATGTTCTACGAAAAATCAGCGGTAATCTATACGGGACTATAACTATGAATCCATATAGATTTAACACTTTCGAAACATTTTCGCAATAACCCGGTAACAATACCTCCGTATAATACAATTATAAAATTTGAGGAGGTATATATGGGCATCGATTCTGGTAACACCGCCTGGTTATTAATATCCTCGGCGTTAGTGATGTTAATGACACCCGGTGTTGCATTCTTCTACGGCGGTATGGTGAGAAGGAAAAATCTTCTCTCTACCATTATGATGAGCTTCGTCTGTTTAGCTCTGGTCGGACTCATCTGGGTTATTTACGGTTACTCGCTTGCCTTTGGCAATGATACGGCGGGAATCATCGGAGGATTGAATTTCCTGGGTCTTTCCGGTGTAGGATTGGAAGCCTCCGATACTTATGCTACTACTGTGCCTCACCTGGCATTCATTATATTCCAGGCGATGTTTGCCATCATAACCGTAGCTCTCTTTACCGGAGCAGTTGTAGAACGTATTAAATTCAGTTCCCTTTTAGTTATCAGTGCATTATGGGTTACTCTCGTATACTGTCCGATCGCTCACTGGGTATGGGGCGACGGAGGCTGGTTATTCAATCTAGGAGCTCTGGACTTTGCCGGTGGAACCGTGGTTCATATCAATGCAGGGGTTTCAGCTCTGGCGCTGGTATTATTACTCGGCAAGAGAAAAGGATTTCCGCAGACTCCTATGGAAGCCAATAACATTCCGCTGGTCGTTCTCGGAGCGTCCATGCTTTGGTTCGGTTGGTATGGTTTCAACGCCGGAAGCGCCTTAACAGCCGGCGGTTTAGCCGCCAGCGCCTTCGTTACCACCACTGTTGCCGCATGCGCAGCCGCCTTTACATGGATGGTAATCAGCTGGATTCAGAGAAGACCTTCCGTGCTGGGTACCGTTACCGGAGCCGTCGCCGGATTGGTAGCGATTACACCGGCTGCCGGTTTCGTAACACCGATGGGCGCCATAGCCATAGGTGTCGGAGCGGGAGCTATCTGCTACTTCATGCTGGTATTCATGAAGAATAAGCTGCATTTCGACGATTCGCTGGACGTTTTTGCCGTACATGGTGTCGGCGGTATCTGGGGCGCAATTGCTACCGGTATCTTCGTCAGTTCTTCGGTAAACGGTTACAGCGGACTGCTAGAAGGTAACGTACACCAATTCCTGGTCCAGTTACTAGCAGTAGCGGTCGTGGCTGTATTTACCTTCATAATGACAATGATAATCGGCAAGATTGTCGACAAGACAATGGGGCTCAGGGTCAGTTCAAAAGAAGAGACTGTCGGTCTTGACCTTTCGCAGCATGGAGAAAGAGCTTATGGAGGTTTATTGAGATGAAGATGATAGAAGCAATTATTCGCGAGGAAAAGCTCGAATGTGTTAAAAAAGCGCTGGAAAAAGAAAGTTATTTCGGAATGACGGTCAGTGAAGTGATCGGGCGCGGCAGGCAAAAAGGAATATCTCTTCAGTGGCGTGCCGGAGAATTTACGGTTGACCTGATTCCCAAGATAAAGCTGGAACTGGTAGTACTGGACGAGGATGCCGATAAAATTATCGATATTATCGCCACTAATGCCAGGACCGGCGAGACGGGTGACGGAAAGATTTTCGTACTTCCGGTATCGAACGTAGTGCGTATCAGAACCGGAGACAAAGGCGAAAACGCCATTTAAAAAGGTGATCTTTTTTCATATTCATACTGAGGCCGGTTTTCTCTATCGCCGGCCTCAGTTTTTTATTGCTTCCAACCAAAATAATTCGCGATTACTGGTACAGATATTACGAAACAACCCTTGTTAAAGTGATATATTAAAACCTGTTAAACTGAAACAGCGATAATACACCCTATCCCTTTCAGCATCTATCCACCGGTTTTATAATTATTTTCCAGAATTTTAATTCTTGTAACATTCCCGAAACATTAGCCAGTTATAATTGATATGATATTAAATCGGACAGGTTTTAAAGATGAAAAAAATAGAAGCAATTATTCGTCAGGAAAATTTGGAACCTGTTAAAAAAGCGCTGGAAAAAGAAAGTTATTTCGGAATGACGGTCAGTGAAGTTTGCGGGAGAGGCCGTCAAAAAGGTTATACGTTGCAATGGCGCACAGGAGAATACTGCGTCGACCTTATCAATAAAACAAAAATAGAACTGGTAGTAATGGATGAAGATGTAAATGCCGTGATAAATGCGATTACTATGAATTCCAGGAGCGGCGAATTCGGAGACGGTAAAATATTTATTCTACCCGTAGAAAGCGCCCTACGCATCAGGACGGGGGATAGAAACGAGAACGCAATATAATCCGCCGTTAGTAAAATAATTAGCTTATACATAAAATAAAAAATAAAAATAATTTAAGGGAGGGATTATGTATAACAAAAATCGAGACGAAGCTTGCGAGTATGTATTAAAATCGGCCAAGGAACACGATGTCAAATTTATTAAGCTCTGGTTTACCGACATCAACGGATTTCTGAAAAGTTTCTCCATAACCGTTCAGGAACTCGAACACGCTCTGGTAGACGGTATGGGTTTTGATGGTTCATCCATCAATGGCTTCTGCCGCATCGATGAAAGCGATATGGTAGCGCTGCCCGACCCGGAAACATTTAAACTGCTTCCGTGGAGACCCCGTGAACACCGTGCAGTAGCCAGAATGTTTTGCGATGTCTTACGTCCTGAAGGCACTCCTTTCGACGGAGACCCCAGATTCGTTCTGAAAAGAAATCTGAAAAAAGCTGCCGACCTGGGCTACACTTTCTACGTCGGACCTGAACTGGAATACTTCTATTTCAAAGACAATAATGGTACGGAAGTATTGGACAAAGCCGGATACTTCGATTTGACGCCGGCGGATGCAGCGGTCGATATGAGAAGAGAAACCGTATTACTTTTGGAAGAAATGGGAATCCCCATCGAATATTCTCACCACGAAGTTGCCCCCAGCCAGCAGGAAATCGACATGAGATATACAGATGCTCTTTCGATGGCTGACAACGTTATGACATATCGCATGGTGGTTAAAGAAGTGGCTTTAAAGCACGGCGTTTATGCTTCGTTCATGCCTAAACCGATCTTCGGTGAAAACGGCAGTGGTATGCATGTACATCAGTCTCTTTTCAAGGGTGATAGAAACGCCTTCTTCGATAAGGATGACAGTTATTACCTGTCGAAAACTGCCAGAAGTTATATTGCCGGTATATTAAAATATGCTCCTGAACTTATATCGGTTACCAACCAGTGGGTAAACTCATACAAGAGGCTGGTTCCGGGTTATGAAGCTCCGGTATACCTCTCATGGGCTAGACGCAACCGCTCGGATATGGTCAGGGTTCCTGAATACCGCCCCGGCAGGGAAAACGCTACCAGGATCGAGTTCCGCGCTCCCGACCCCGCCTGTAATCCGTATCTTGCCTTCAGCGTTATGCTGTCAGCCGGTTTAAAAGGTATCGAAGAGGGACTTACCCCGCCCGAACCGGTAGAAGAGAATGTTTTCGAAATGACCGAAGCCGAAAGAGAGGAAAGAGGCATCGGTACTCTGCCCGGAAGTCTCTATGAAGCCGTTAAATTAACGGAAAAAAGCCAACTGGTCAAAGAAGCTCTGGGAGACCATGTTTTCAATGCCTTCATTGAAAACAAGAAAATGGAGTGGGATAAATACAGGATTCAGATAACCGAATACGAATTGAATAAATACCTGCCTCTTCTTTAATAACATCGAACTCCAAAAATGATATTGCCTGCGGAGTATGCTCCGCAGGCAATCATGTCAACTGAATATATACCTAAAAATAGAATATGGTTTTCGGGGAGCGTCTTCGTGCCCTCTCAGGAAGCACTCCC
>CAZGVH010000012.1:0-15685 GCA_964528955.1 uncultured Dehalococcoidales bacterium
GGTCACAGGTGTTGCGCGGCACAGTTATCAAACCGGAGCTGGGTGATGATAAAATCAAACTCTAATACCGATATTTTATGGAACGGCGATAAAAAACCCCTGTTGATGGTTCTTTCCGGGCCTTCCGGAGCGGGTAAGGATGCTGTTCTGCACAAGTTGAAAATGGTGCACTTCCCGATAGCGCATATTACCACCATGACAACGCGGACTAAACGTCCGAAGGAAAAAGACGCTATAGATTATAACTTCGTAACCAGGGAACAGTTTCAAAAGCTGATAGACAATAACGAACTGCTGGAATGGGCTAATGTTTACGGCAACTTCTATGGCGTTCCCAAACAGGCGGTCAGAGATGCCCTAGCCGAGGGGAAAGATACTATAATCAAGATAGATGTACAGGGCGCAGCCACCATAAAGAAAATCGTGCCGCAGGCAATCTTCGTCTTCCTGGCACCGCTTACAATGCAGGAACTGATTGACCGGTTGACAATGCGCAATACGGAATCTGGGGAAAGCCTGAAACTGAGGATTGAAACGGTAAAAGAAGAAATGACCCGGGTAGAAATGTTCGATTATATTGCCGTCAACGAACACGGTCAGATAGACCGTGTCGTAGATGAAATCAGGTCGATACTTTGTGCTGAAAAGATGCGCGTCAAACCCAGGGAATATAATCTCTAGCGATTATTAAAACAAACCGAGTATCCAGGCAATCAGGTACCCCAATCCGCCGCATACCGGAAAAGTAATAACCCACGCCGTAACCATATTTCCGGCAACACCCCAACGCACTGCCGAAAGACGCTTGACAGAACCGACTCCCATTACTGAGGAACTGATACAATGTGTGGTACTGATAGGGATTCCCAAATGAGAAGCAGCCTCGATAACTGAAGCTGCCGCGGTCTGTGCAACAAATCCGTGTTCCGGACGCAGTGTTGTAACCCGCATACCCAGCGTCTTGATGACGCGCCAGCCGCCGACTGCCATACCGAAGCTGATGGAAAAGGCGGATATTATAATAATCCACCAGGGAATACTATTCCACATATCCGTTTGACCAGTATAAAGAATAAACGCCATAGTAATGATTCCTATCGGCATTTGACCATCGTTTTTCCCATGACTATAGGCTATAAAGGCAGTAGATGGAATTTGCAACCGGCTGAAAATAGTACGCATTCTGGATGGCAGGCTTTTACGAAAAATCCACAGGACAATTATCATCAGAACTAAACCACCGATAAATCCGAGTATAGGAGCCGTCACCACTGCCGACATAATCTTGCCGATGACCGCCCAATTAACTGCATCTAATCCTACGGAGGCAATTCCGGCAGCCGCCAGGGCAGCTATAAAACCATGCGTCAGGCTTACAGGCAAACCAAAAAAGGTAGCAGTCCCCGTCCAGATTATTACGGCGCCCAGCGCCGCAATAATGGTTTGATATGAAATCGCTTCCGGGATAAGCACACCCTTGCCGACAGTTTGAGCAACTGCCGTTCCGGTGGCAGCTCCCAACATTTCAAAACAGACGGCAATCATCACTGCATGACGGGGAGATAATGCCCTCGAGCCTATAGATGTAGCTACAGCATTCGCCGCATCATTGAAACCGTTGACAAGACCGAAACCGATAGCCAGTATTACAATCAGTATGAGGATAAACAGAGAGCAATCAGGCATTCTTCAGGGCTACACCTTCAAGGACATTGGCGACATCTTCACATCTGTCAGTGGCGCTTTCCATGTGGTCGTAAATCTCGCGCCATTTAATAATGTACTTGGTGTCTTTACTGTCATCGAATAACTCTCCCAATGCTGCCCGGTAAACCGCATCCGCTTTGTTCTCAAGGCGGTTGATTTCAACGCAGTGCTCAATGACTTTTTTCAAATCCGAGCGGTTTCCGAGACACTGTACTGCTTTTTCGACCTCCGCCGCAGCCTGCACAATGATTTCAGCCAATTCGTTAGCTCGTTGTGTGGTGGCGTCCACCTTATATATATTTATGGACTCTGCGGTAGCATGGATAAAATCGGTAACATCATCCATTACATGGGATAACTGGGCAATGTCTTCACGGTCGAAAGGGGTAACAAAAGTGCGGTATAACATGCCGGCAACCTGGTGGGTCAATGAATCGCCTTCGTGCTCCAACTCAGTAATATAAGAAACCTTGTAATCTACGTTTTCCCAGTTTTTTAATAAATCCTCTAAAGCCCTGGCGGCTTTAGACATATTGGATGCGCTTTGAACAAAAAGTTCGAAAAATTTGTTTTCGCGAGGGATAAATGAAATTTTCCCCAACTATCAACCTCTTTCACCAGTATTCTTTCTCAAGTTTAAAATACTATTCCATCTATACTGATTAAACTTCTTATACTGGATTTTAATTAAATTACTGACATTTTTTCACCATAGAGTTTATAAAAATATAATACCGATGTCAATAAAAATTTTTTTCCGCTTCCTTATTAAATATACATATTATATTGTAAAAATACGATAAACCCGCCAAAATTAATATTCTTTTTGGTATTTATTTTCGCCGTTTTTAACTTCTCGACAGTTTCAATATCAGCACTCATATTTAACAATTCCCGGATTAAAAATCTATATCCTGTACCTTACCAGACTGTTTTCCTATTGACAGCCTGAAAACAAGAGCATAGAATGCAACAATTGAAATAAGTGATATACAGATATCGGACGGAACATATCAATCGCGAGGAGCAGATAGCATGTATATTATAATCGCCGGCGGCGGAATTATCGGTTCTCATATTGCCTCTCTGCTGGTCCAGGAGGGATATGAGGTTACCATTATAGAACAATCCGAAGCTGCTTTAAAGAAATTGCAGGGACAGCTCGATATAAAAACAATCAGGGGCAACGCCGCTACGCCAAAAACGCTGAAAGAAGCGGAAATTGAGCGTGCCGACCTGGTTCTTGCCGTCACCAATAATGACGAAACCAATATGATAACCTGTTTTATGGCAAAAGAGATGGGCGCCGCCACCACGGCCGCCAGGATACGTAATATAGAGTATTCCGGCTATTTCGTAGCTCCGGCAAAAACCCCGACATCGCCGCGCAAGATTGTCAGACCTAAAAGCCTCGGCATCGATGTTTTTATCAATCCTGAAGTAGAAGCCGCCACTGAAATAATGGAAATCCTTTCCGGTTTTTATTCCACTCCCGTTGAAAATTTCGCGAACGGTTTGGTACAAATCAGGGAATTCAAAATAGAGAGCGAGCCGCTGGCAGGGACAAAACTGGGTGCGCTGACTCTTCCGGATAAAAGCATGATAGTTACTGCGGTGCGTCAGGGTGAAATAGTTGCTCCGGTTAAGGAATTAATTTTAGATGAGGGAGATAGCCTTCATATCGCTGTTGCCGCAGAAAATATGGATGAACTGGGAAAGATTTTTATACAAAGCAAGCGCACGGCAAAGAAAGTGGTAATATTCGGCGGAAGCCGTGTCGGCGTATTAACCGCTTCCGGCCTTCAAAAACGCGGTGTCAAAGTAAAGATTATCGAGCAGGACCCGGTGCGCTGCCAGGAACTTGCCACACAACTGGAAAAGGTCGATATACTCCAGGGAGACGGCACCGACCGTGCGTTCCTTCTGGAACAGGGAGTGTCTTCGGCGGATGCTTTTGTGGCAACATCCGAAAATGAAGAGATCAATATACTTGTAGCACTGCTGGCAAAAACACTGGGAGTGCCCCGGGTTATGGTTGTGGTCAACAAACCGGGATATATGCCGCTGGCGGAAGCCATCGGAATCGATGTCGCCGCCATGCCGACAATTCTCGCAGCTAATAAGATTATACGCTTTGTGCTTCGCGGAGGGGTTATTTCTGCCTATCTTATCGAGGGACAGCAACTGGAAGTAATCGAATTCGTTACCAGTTCACAGGCCACAATAGCCAATAAAAGTATTGAGGAAGCCGGTTTCCCCAGAGAATCGAAGGTAGTGGCTATTGTGCATAATGAAACAATCTTTATTCCACCCAAGGATAAAATCATAAACCCGGGCGACCACGTTATTATCGTTACTCCACCTGAATTGGTACAGACAATAGAAAAACTCTTTAAGTAAAATCAAATGAGAATTAAAGCTATTCTGCATTACCTTGGTCTTATCATAGCTATAATAGGGGGAGCGATGATACTTCCCCTGTTATGGAGTTTTTTTAGCGGCGAAAAAGAAGCCGTTTCCGCCTTTACCATATCGATGGCCGTCAGCGTCATTACCGGGTTATTTCTTTGGCAATTTATCAGGGTAAAGGAAAAAAATATCAGCCGCAGGGAAGCCATTACGCTGGTTGCTCTCGGATGGATATCTATTTCACTCTTCGGAGCCTTACCCTATACATTATGCGGAGCTCTGCCGAATTTCCTGGACGCTTTTTTCGAATCGGTATCCGGATTTACCACCACCGGAGCAACTGTATTTGCCAATATCGATATCCAGTATCACGGACTCCTGATTTGGCGCTCGCTGACACAATGGCTCGGCGGTATGGGTATCATCATGCTGTTCGTCGCCCTGCTACCGCTCTTGGGCATCGGCGCCGCTAGGCTGGCCGAAGCCGAATGGACCGGGGGACAACAGGAAGAACGCCTTACTTCCCGCATGAGGGATACAGCTAAAATCCTGTGGCTGATTTATCTTGCGATGACCTTACTGGAGTTTATTCTTTTAAAAATCGCCGGATTGTCGAATTTCGATTCCATAGTGGTAACATTGAGCACAATCCCCTCAGGAGGATTCGCCGCATACAACCTCAGTATCGCCGCATACAACAGTATTGCAGTTGAAATGATTGTTCTCTTTTTCATGATAGCCGCCGGCGTCAACTTCGGATTATATTACTTCTTGTTATGGAGACGGCAGCCGGGGAAATTGTTCAGGAATCCGGAGTTCAAATTCTACCTGTTATTGCTTTTCGGAGCTGTGCTGATTATCAATTTAGATCTCATCATCAACATGGGAATGTCTGTCGGTGAAGCTATACGATATGGTTCTTTTCAAACAGCTACAATCATGACCACGACCGGCTTTTGTACTGCCGATTTCAATACATGGCCGCCCCTTTCGAAAGCTATACTACTATTCCTGATGGTAACGGGAGCTTCGGCAGGTTCGACAAGCGGTGCGCTCAAGGTGGTACGTGTACTCGTTCTGGCAAAATATGCCTACCGGCAGATAAAAAATGCCTTCAATCCCAGCGCAGTGATACCATTGAAGCTCGGCGGGAATGTAGTTCCCGAAAGCATCGTTACCAAGACCGTCGGTATGTCGATTATTTATTTCTCCATTGCCGTAACCGGCTTCCTGATAATGAGCGGGCTCGGGCTGGATACGATTACGGCATTATCCGCCGTTGTTTCCGCCATCGGTAATGTAGGACCGGGCTTGGGTGCGGTCGGCCCGCTTGAAAACTATGCTTCCATTCCTGCACTCGGAAAAGGCGTGCTGATTTTCTGCATGATAGCCGGACGCCTCGAATTTTTCACCATTTTGATGCTGCTGATTCCCGCTTTCTGGAAGTGGAAGTAGATATTCTTCTTCCTATTTATCAATCCGGGACACCACTGTTTTTAAACCCTTTGCAGATATATCAAGACCCGGTATTCCTAAAATATCAATCTCCCACTCCAACCCCACCCGCAACGTCGGATGGTAGAAAAAATAGGGGAAAGAGTTACAAATTTGCAAATTCTCTAATTTTAATTTCTCTAAATTTAGTACTAATTACCCATATAATTTGTAAATTTCCGGCGCAAAGGTTATAATACCCGCTTGATGGTTAGTTATCATGGCCGATAAAGACGAACTAGAATTTTCTAAGATACTGATTCCGGTTGCCGGCACTACCGCCGATGAAGGGGCAATCGAGCTGGCGTGCAAGCTCTCAAAAAGCAAAAGCAACAGGTGTGAAATCTTCGCTATTCATGTAATCCCCGTCGAACGTTCGCTGCCTCTCGATGCCGAGGATACTTCAAAGATAGGTGCCGCTGAAAACATCCTGAGCCGAATCGAATCGATCGCCCAGAAACAGGGATGCCCGATAGAAACGGAAATGCTGCAAGCCCGGGATATCGGGTCGACTATAATAGAAGAAGCCAAAAAAAGAGAGATCGACCTGATCTTAATGGGAGTTTCCTACAAGGAACATTTCGGTCAGTTTTGCCTCGGAGATGTAATTCCATACGTCCTTGAAAATGCCAACTGCCGGGTTCTAATCGACCATCAGCTTCAATCGGAGTTATAGACAGGTAATATTATGAAAGTAATCATTATGGGATGCGGACGCGTGGGAGCTCAACTGGCTACCCTTCTGGATAAGGAAAACCATAAGGTCACGACCCTTGATACCAATGTCGACAGCTTCCGCAGATTACCTCCCGACTTTAAAGGCAAGGCATTACTGGGAAACGGACTCGATGAAGATGTCCTGAAAAAAGCCGGCATAGAAGAAGCAGATGCCTTTATTGCCGTTACGCAGGGCGATAACCGTAATATTATGGCCGCCCAGATTGCCAAACATATATTCAAAGTACCTAAAGTGATTTGCCGTATTTACGACCCGCTGCGGCGGGATTTATACAGTATGCTGGGGCTTGACGCACTCAGCCCGACTACCATATTTGCCCAGATGTTTAAAGAAAAGCTGGAGAGTTAATAAATAGATGTATATTATTATTGTCGGCGGCGGCCGTCTCGGTTATTATCTTGCCAAAACATTGATAAACGAGAAACACGAGGTTTTAATAGTCGAAAAGGATGCCGTCAGTGCCCAGACCATAGTCAACGAGATGGGCAGCATCTGCATCAAGGGGGATGGCTGCGAAACAGCGGTTTTAGCAGAAGCCGGAACCAACCGTGCGGATATCTTTATTTCAGTCACCGGCGATGATGAAGATAACCTGGTCGCCTGCCAGGTGGCAAAATACAAGTTTAATGTTCCCCGTACGATTGCCCGTGTTAGAAATCCGAAACATGAAATATTATTCAAAAAACTCGGAATAGACGTAACTGTGAGCAGTACTTCGATTATCCTGGAATATATTAAACACGAGGTACCGACAAATCCGCTGACACACCTGCTGTCTATTGAAGAAAAGGGATTGGAAATCATCGAAATAAAAGTACAACCCGATTCCAAAACGGTAGGTAAAGCCATTAAGGATTTAGTATTACCCCCCGAAAGCATTCTGGCGCTGATAATTCACCGCGACAGCAACCCTTCTGTACCCACACCGGCCACTATACTTCAGGCTGAAGACCAGATAATTGCCGTTACCAGCTCCGAGACTGAAGACATATTGCGTACCGCCCTGACAGGCAGCTAGTCAGCTCTATTTTTTAACCGGATTACGGTTAAGTTCAACCACACGTGTGATTGTTCCGTCATCGATCTGGACGTCCAGTTGTATATTGAAAATAAAACGTTCATCATTGAATTCGACATGCGTCATCCAGCCCTGTTTCGGTTCGCGGAACAGGGGAAAAAGCTCCGCTTTAAGTATGGTGATATTTTCCATATTCTGCCCGTAAAGCGCTTTTACCGCCCTCAATACCACCGGCCTTAACTGTGTCGCATCTTTAATCGGTTTAAACATAAACCACCTCCAATCTATTTGACTAGCGTACTCTTTTTAACTATATTGTGTAATAATTATTGCCTTATGGCATTTTTATCTTACACTCTTTTTACAAAGGCAGCTGCATCATTTTAAGGAGGACGACTACATGTTAAAAAGAACTCCCCTTATTTCCATAGTAGCGGTTATTTTTATGATTTTCAATCTTTTTTGCCTTGCAGGCTGCGAAAGCGGACAGATGATATTAATTACATTGAAAACTGCTGAGGCACAGGGGATATCGAAATACATCTATATAGGAGGCAATGTAAACAATCCCGGATTCTATCCATTAAAAAGCACAGATTCCCTCGAATCGCTGGTTAAAGCCGCCGGAGGCATTCAAAGCGATTCGGAGGACTGGCAAGCGGAATTGATAATAGATAATCGATATGAAAGCGCGCAGAAGATAAATATCAACCGCGCCGAAGCCTGGTTGCTGGAAGCCCTGCCCGGTATAGGGGAAACCAGGGCAAAAGCCATTATCCAGTACCGTATCGATAACGACGGTTTCAGAAACATCAACGAACTGTTAAAGGTGGACGGTATCGGGCAGGATACTTTCGATAATCTGAAAGACCTGATAACGGTCGCAGACTGACCAGGAGGAAATTTAACCTGTGATACCGGAGCTTTATAGATGATTCTCATCTGCCTCAGCATCAGCTGGATAGCCGGAATTATTACCGGACTGAATTTCAATCTTCCGGCTGTGCTTATATTAACTGGACTCGTTCCCTTTCCCCTGCTGATTTTAAAAAAACACCGCAAACAGGTAATGCTGGCAGGATTCTGTGTAATATCCTTTTTTAGCGCTTCCGTATGTGCACAGAACTGCCTACCGGATAATAGTGCTGAATATATCAACTTTTTCAACGATAGCGGAACGGTGACTGTTACCGGAACGATCAGTGACGACCCGGATGTAAGGGACAGCAATACCCGGCTTCTTTTTGAAGCAGCATATATTGAAATAAATGCAGAGCAGGTAGAAGTAAAAGGGAATATTCTCGTTTTCGTTTCCCGATATCCCGAATACAGTTACGGAGATATGATACGCATAACTGGCGAACTGAAAACTCCGCCCGTATTCGATGATTTCGACTACGCCTCTTACCTTTCACATGAAAATATTTATTCCACCATGCTCTATCCGCAAATAGAGCTTATAGCCGACGGACAGGGTAACACTCTCCTGAAACGGATATACACGCTGAGGACAGAACTGTCACAGTCCCTGGCAAGGGTACTGCCGGAACCTCAGGCGGCTCTGGCTCAGGGTATGCTTTTAGGCATCCGCAGTAATATTCCCGATGAGCTTCAACAGGCGTTTTCGATAACCGGAACGACGCATATCCTCGCCATATCCGGATTGAATATCGGGATTGTAGCAGGAATTATGTTAAGTTTAGGCTTGCTGCTTTTCGGACGCCGGCATTATTTCTATATCTGGTTAGCCCTCGGAGTAATCTGGATATACGCCGTACTTACCGGACTGGAAGCCCCGGTGGTGCGCAGCGCTATAATGGCCAGCATATTTTTAGCAGCCGAGCTGACAGGACGCCAGCGCAACGCCATCACTGCCCTGCTATTTGCCGCTGCCATAATGATAGCCTGCGACCCACAGGTTATCTACTCTGCATCTTTCCAGATGAGCTTTATGGCAATGTGCGGACTGATTTTCATACTGCCTCCATTGCAAAACCTCGCTAAGAGATTAACAGGCAGAATTCCGGATAGATACCCAAGTATATATAAGATAGCAAAATTTACCTGCGACAGCCTTGCGGTAACACTGGCGGCATTAGCGGGTGTATTGCCGCTGACTGCTTATTATTTCGGCATCGTCTCTGCCGTCAGCGCGCCAGCAACGCTTTTGGTATTACCTGTGCTGGCGGGGATTATAATTCTGGGAAGCCTTACAGCCGCAGCGGGATTGTTTTTCCTTCCTTTGGCACAGGTTCTCGGCTGGCTGCTATGGCTGATACTGTCTTATATGCTTGACGTAGTCGAAGGGTTTGCCTCACTTTCGATAGCCTATATCGAAACCGGCAGCTTCAGCGCAATATATCTATGGATATACTATATCGTCTTGGCAATATTAGTATGGGCAGGCAGTAAATATAAAATACTAAAAAGGACGGGCAAAGAAGACGGGGAGGATTCCCTATCGAATACCTCGAAATCAGGCGGAACGAAAAATACAAGACAAAGCATTTTTCTGCGCCGTTCGTTTAAATTGATACTGTCCCTTATACTCATCACGGGTATTTTGAGTTTTAGTGCGATACATTCGGCACCGGACGATAACCTTCATGTTTCTTTTCTGGATATCGGGCAGGGGGATGCTATCCTGATCCAAAAAGGTAATACGCAGGTACTGGTAGACGGAGGACCCGGCTCACAGGCTGTAAATCTGGCTTTAAGCGAAAAAATGCCCTTCTGGGACAGGACTATCGAACTGGTGATTTTAACCCATCCCCACGACGACCACCTGACCGGACTGGTGGAAGTATTAAAAAGATATGAAGTCAAACAGATATTGACTACCGAAACCGCAAGCGCTCTGCCGGTTTACGATGAATGGCAGAGACTTATCGATGAAAAGATAATTTCATATACTATTGCGCAAAGCGGGCAGCAGATTGCTGTCAACGGAATAATCATCGATGTGCTCAACCCGCAAAAAACATATTTCGAGGGGACAGGGACTGACATCGATAACAACAGCATCGTACTGAATGTAGCTTTCGGAGAAATCAGTTTTCTATTGACCGGAGACATGGGAAAGTATGCGGAACTGGAACTTATTAAAGACAGGTTGATACCCCAATCTACATTGCTTAAAGTCGGGCATCACGGTTCGAATTCATCGACCTCAACAGAATTTCTTAATGTCTGCAGACCGCAAATAGCTGTTATCTCGGTCGGTGAGGATAATGAATACGGGCATCCCGATATCGAAGTAATGGATAGGTTAACTGAAATAGTCGGCAATATAAATATCTACCGTACCGATAGAAATGGAACGCTGGAATTTATTACCGATGGAAGCCGTTTGTGGCTAAAGGGAAACCGCTGGTAAAAATCCCGGATTGCTGATAAACTACTGGGAACTGTATGTGTTAATGTCGTTAAGGAGTTAAAATGGAAGTTTTAGAATTCTTTTTCAGCAGCCTTATCGGGATTATTGTTTTTATTATCAGCCTGGCATTCTATTTTTTACCCACCATAGTTGCCGTTATAAGAAAAAAACGCAATGCACTGGCAATTTTCCTTCTCAATCTTTTCCTCGGCTGGACATTTATCGGCTGGGTGGTCGCAATCGTTTGGGCCGCTACAAAGGATTAGACGTATTTCGATATTGTTATTATTTAAAATCGTGTTATAATACATTAATAAAAATAACATTTTTATAACAGGAGCAGGCACCAGATAGTGAAAATCAGTTATGGCTGGATAATAGTCATCTGCTCGCTTGTTATTCTGGTTGCGTTCGGTACCCTGACAGGTACCTTCAGTATTTTCCTCGAACCGCTTGCCAACCAATTCCAGTGGGAGCGCGGCGCATTATCGGCGGCATTTTCGATATGCACTTTCCTGGGGGGGCTTTTCGCTATCTTTACCGGGAAACTGACCGATAGATTCGGGCCGCGTTTACTGGTTACCATCACAGGTGTGCTTACCGGTATAGTCATGTTCTGCATGGCAGAAGTAAACGCGCTGTGGCAGGTCTACCTGCTATGGGGAGTTCTCGGTGCGGTTGCTATGAGCTGCTGCATCGTTCCGGTAAGCTCGACAATCCCCAGGTGGTTTAACACAAAGAGGGGAATGGCTATTTCTCTGGGTATCATCGGTATGGCTCTAGCAGGTGCTATATGGCCGATACTATCTCAATGGTTGATAGATTCCTTCGATTGGCAACAGGCTTTCAGAATCATGGGGATCATAGCATTTATAGGCATAATAATACCCGCCCAGTGCCTCAAGCCGGGTCCTTCGCAAATACAGGATCAGGATACTAATACTCAGAAAAAACCGGCAATCGCAGTTGAAGGGCTTCCCCTGAACAAAGCAGTTAAAACCGGCAAATTCTGGCTGTTCGGGATAATCCTGCTGCTGCATAATTTCTATATCATGCTGATCTTAATCCATCTGGTACCATATGCTACAGATACCGGGATATCGCCAATTACGGCAGCTTCCGCTTTGTCTATTTTTGTGGCTGTATCGCTGGTGGCCCAACTTGTTGGCGCTTTCGTTGTGGATAAAATCGGAGGTGTCAGGGTACTCTTTTTCAGCCTGATAGCCGCTATGATAAGCCTGTTGCTGCTTCCGTTCACAGTCAATACCGGATTGGTCTTCCTTTTCGCCGTAATGCTCGGCATAACTGGGTCTATGAATACTTTACAAACTATAGTTACCGTCGAAATGTTCGGCACCAGATATATCGGGACTGTACTGGGAGTAGTTCTCTTCTTCGGGACTGTCGGCGGCGCCTTCGGCCCGCTGTTTGCTGGCAGTATCTATGATACGACTGGCAGTTATATGCCCGCCTTTGTTACGTGTTCCTGCATCGGCGTTACCGTTTTCATCCTGTCACTGATACTTTTACGCCTGGTAAAAGCCAAAAAATAGAATTTATTTTTCGGGGCGCGCCAGCCCGTATTTCACCAGCAGTTTCCTGTCGCCAAGCAAATCAGCAGTAAGCCCGTTGGCTACTATTCTGCCTTTTTCCATGACGACAATACGCCGGCAGAGCGATTCCACCAGTTCCAGATCGTGAGAAACGATTATCTTTGTCCACGGAAGATGCTTTAGGAAATCGATGAAATCCCATTTGCCTTTCGGGTCGAGGCTGGCAGACGGTTCGTCGATTACCAGCAAATCCGGAGACATGGAAAGGACGGTAGCCAGGGCAATACGTTTTTTCTCACCGATACTTAAATGATGAGGGGAACGCTTTTCGAACCCGGACATGCCGACCAGTTCGAGCGCCTTTTTTACCGCATCACGCACCTGTTCCTCTTTATAACCCATATTGATGGGCCCGAAAGCGATATCATCGAAGACAGTGGGGGAAAACAGCTGGTCGTCGGGGTTCTGGAAAACCAGCCCTACCCGGCTGCGCACATATTTCAGATTTTTATCATCTATCGTCTGTCCGTTAAAAAAGACGTTTCCGTCGCTCCTGATAATTCCGTTGAAATGCAGTACCAGGGTGGATTTACCGGCGCCGTTAGAGCCTACCAATGCCAGGGAATCCCCTTTATATACTGTAAGATTGATATCTTTTAACGCCTGTTGCCCGTCGGGATAGGCATAGGAAAGATTTTCTACGCGTAATAATTCTTCCATGTATTTTCTCTATTTTAATATAGCAGGTTCATTAAAGTGATTAAAGTCAGGCTGATACCCAGGGCTACAATAAAATAGAGATCGGCAGTTTTGAAAGTAAGGCGTTCAAGGGTACGGCTGTGCCCGTCGAAACCGCGCGCCGTCATCGCCGCATAAACACGCTCGCCGCGCTCATAGCTCCTTATAAACAGCGTGCCTATCATGTTGCCGACGGTTTTTATCTGCCACAGGCGCTTGCCTCCGTTTCCGAAGTTGCGGCTGTCGCGCGCCTGTTTCATCCTCATCACTTCATCGGTCAGTACGAAGATGTAACGGTACATAAAAGACATTATCATTACCAGCACGCGCGGTATTTTCAGGTGTTCCAGCGCTTTCAGAATATTTGAAAAAGAAGTGGTCGAAGTTAAAATGATGAGTAAAAGGATAGAAAGCCAGGCTTTCGCCATAACGCTGCCGAGGGTTTCCAGCCCTTCGTAAGATACCGAGAGATGCCAGTTGATGATATTAAAACTGAATGCCTCTGTTCCCTCCTTGAAGAAAGGGACAAAGAGAGCAACCATAAACACAAAGGGAACGATAACCAGTGAACGCGTGAAGATATAAGCCGCAGGCACACGCGAAATGATAACCAGGGCAGCCACAACCATGAAATACAACCCGTAAGTCAGCCAGCTTGCGTGGGGTATTAATACCACCAGGGCTATGAAGACGAGCGCAGCTATCAGCTTCGTCCGCGGGTCGAGCCTGTGGATGATACTGTTTCCATCACTGTATTTATCCAGAAAACTATGTTTCATAATTTATTATCCGCTATTCATATAGTCAATGTCATTGCTGGATTTCAACCATCCATTACGAATTCAGAATGACCCGAAAATCGTCGTTGCGAGGAGTCCCTCCACATTGTCTTTCTGAGTCGAAGACGAATGAATCTCATATTAATGGGAGAGGGACGACGAAGCAATCCCTACAATACCTCTTAATTACACCGCTTCGTATATATAATTAATAAAGCTTCGCACCCCATCCCACTTGATCTCAGAAGTTAAACCATTTCAACTTTTTATGTGTAATTTACGATTACTTACCAACTTTTTATTACCATTACATCCGCAACGACAATACATTCGTTATTTTAAGCCGCAGCCTTTTTCTTTTTCGACTGAACCAGCCAGTCAATGCCGTAAGCTATACCGAACATTAAGAGGACGCCTATCCAGCCGGCCAGAATAGTTGCAAACGCCTCATTCTGAATACCGGGGAAAACGTAATCAGTTATTACCTCAAACGGCGAACCCTGGGCTACATCGATAAAGCCCTTATCCTCGGCTACTTTCTCCAATCCGTCGGGAGAGGAGGAGGCCAGCGGAGATATGGTAGCGACGATTAAACAGAAACCCAGCGCCAGTAACCACCATTTCTTATAATTCATTTTTTGCTCCTCTATATCCTCTGAAGTTTCAACAGGTCCGACCTGGTAGCCATAACCAGGCTGACAACCGCTACGGTAATAAATCCCTCGCCGATACCGATAATAGCATGAACGCCCGCCATTGCCGGCAAGGCAACGGATAAAGGCGATGTGCCGGAAACTGCCAGCTCGATAGCACAGGCAGTTGAAGCCAGGAGGACGGATGCCCAGGAGGCTGCAAATCCGGATATCAGTTTGGAGCGGTTGCTATCGCCAAGCAGAGCATTCAGCCATTTGTAGATATAGTATGAGCCGAATCCGCCGACAATACCCATATTAAAAATATTGGCACCCAGCGCCAGAACGCCGCCGTCCTGAAAAATGAAACACTGCCCTGTAAGCACTACCGCCATTATCAGCACTGCCGCCCAGGGGCCTAACAGGATAGCAACCAGAGCTGCTCCCAGGAAATGCCCCGATGTGCCACCGGCGACCGGGAAGTTCAGCATCTGAGCGGCAAAGATAAAAGCCGCCAGTATCCCCATCATCGGGATGTGCTTTTCTCCCAGATTTTTGTTGGCCAGCCTGACCGCGTTGCCTATTCCTCCGGCGGAAATAACGTAGGTAGTTGCCACTGTTGCCGTGCTTAAAAACCCATCCGGTATATGCATAAGACAAGCCTCCTTGCTATTTATAGCATTTGCAATCTATTGCAGCTAATTATTAAAAAATTTTTACCTGCACTTTTTACAGGTGCCGAATATCGCCAGATGATGAATATCAGCATCGAAGCCGTACTGCTTCAAGAGAGATTCTCTTAAGGGGGTGAAAACCGATTCTTCCATATCGATAATCCCGCCGCACTTCTGGCAGACAAGATGATGATGATGTCCTTTTTTGATGCTGTGATAACGTACGCGGCCGTCGCCGAAATCGGTTTCAGTTACCAGTTCCAGCTGTTTTAACAGTTCAAGCGTACGGTAAACAGTGGATATATTGACATTCGGATAGCGGAGGCATACTAAAGTGAATATCTCTTCAACGCTGATATGATCTTCGGCATTCTCGACGGCATCGAGAATCATCATTCGCTGCGGGGTAATCCGGTAACCCTGCTCGGTCAGCTTGCTGAGTATTTCGCCTGTTTTAGCCATTGCGAAGATTATAGCACTGTATAATCAGTATTGCAAGGGTTTGCAGCTGCATAGTTTATTAACTGGGGTGAAGACCTCACCCTCCAACTCCCTCTCCGCACGCA
>CAZGVH010000013.1:0-15542 GCA_964528955.1 uncultured Dehalococcoidales bacterium
TTGGAATCCAGTTCAGCCAGCGATTCCGGTTCGATAAGTTTAATCATTTGGTCCATATAGAGAGCGAAACCGGCAGCCGGAGTCGCCTTTCCTCCCATCTGAGGGATAAGGGCGTCATATCTGCCGCCTCCACCGATAATATTCTGCCCGATTAACAGGTGGAAAATTAAACCGGTATAGTATTCGAAGCCCTTACCTGAGGCAAGGTCTATTCTATAATCGATACCCAGTTTTTCCATTTGTTCAACGATGGAAATGAAGTTATCGAGAGGCTGGGAAATATTAGCAAGCTTCTTGCCGGACAATGCCTTGATATTTTTCAAGAACCCGGAGGATTTTCCTTTTAGTCCCAACAGCAGGTTTAAAGCTTCCACTGTCTCCGGCTTATCTATTTTAACAATATCCAGCGCTGACGTATCGCCCTCGAGTATACGCGATATGATAGTGTTCTTTTCTTCCGGGCTTAATTCAAGACTGTCCAGTAAAGCTTTTATTAGTCCGGCGTGTGACAGTTTTATCTTGATGTCGGAAAGTCCGAGCTGCTTCAATACGTCAATTGACAAAGATACAAGCTCGATATCGGATAGTGCGCTGTTAACGCCGATAAGTTCGGCGCCGCACTGCCATTTTTCTCTCGATTTTTTGCCGGTTTCTTCAAATATGAATAAATTGGTTACGTAAAAAAGGCGGGCAAGTCCGCTTTTATTGTTACTGATATAAAACCTTGCCGCCGGTATTGTACCATCGGGTTTTAATACAACTCTCTCTCCGCTCCAGCCGTCCCAGTCGAGAAAAGAATAAACTTTACTCAACATATTCGGGGTTAAGGTTCCGGCGGACGTGAAAAGGTGTAGATATTCGAGTGTCGGGGTTCGTATTTCATCATAACCCCAACCGAGACAGCAATCGCGGAAAGTGTCCTCTACTAAACGAAAAGCCCGCATATCATCGGGCGTAAGGTCGTTGAAACCCTTGCATTTTTCTGCTTTCATAATATATTTATCCTTAATTAATTAGTGTGTAAATTCTACAATAAAAATTGCTATATATACAAATTTATTACGCTTTTTACAGGTTGCAGATATTCGTTAATCAGATTATACTCTAGGCGTATTTGAATGCGTCCGTCTTTTTTGAAATTAAATAAAAGGAGGGATTAAATTATTAGTGGATATATGGCTGATTGTAGTAATAGTTGTTATTTCCGTATTTTTACTGGTGTTTGTCGTCGAACGAGTTATAGTTGCCCATAAGAGACAGGTTTCTACCGGGAGGGAAGAATTAATCGGTAAATCTGTCGTCGTTCGAAAAATGTTAAATCCGGAAGGCACGGTTTTTTTAGAGGGAGAAATCTGGCTTGCCAGAATTGATGCCGGAACTGCTTTGCCCGGAGAGCAGGTCGTAATTAAAAGCTCAGATGGACTTAAACTATATGTTACAAAAGAAATCAATGAAGGAGGTAACTAATGGATCTTTACGCAATCATCATCATAATCGTTGCAGTCTTATTAATTATATCACTGTCCGTTAAAGTGGTAGCTGAATATGAAAGAGGCGTTATTTTCAGGTTGGGAAGATTGATCGGCGCCAAGGGCCCCGGCTTATTTTTCATTATCCCGTTTGTCGACCGCATGGTTAAAGTAGATTTACGTGTCGTAACTATGGACGTGCCTTCGCAGGAAGTAATCACCAAGGATAATGTTACCGTAAGAGTCAATGCAGTAATATATTTCCGTGTGGTCGATCCTGAAGCGTCGGTAGTTAAAGTTCTCGACCATATCAGGGCCACATCGCAGATATCTCAAACAACTCTAAGAAATGTCCTGGGACAGTCCGAGCTCGATGAATTACTGGCTAATAGGGAAAAGCTTAACCAGACACTTCAGGCGATAATCGATGAACATACCGATCCCTGGGGAATAAAAGTCAGTACGGTAGAAATAAAAGAAGTGGAACTACCCGAATCGATGAGACGGTCTATGGCGGCACAGGCTGAAGCCGAGAGAGAACGTCGTGCCAAGATAATTCATGCCGAAGGTGAATTCCAGGCTTCTGAAAAACTGGCGGAAGCAGCGGTTGTAATAGCAAGGGAACCGGTAACGTTGCAGTTGCGTTATTTGCAGACATTAACCGAGATTGCTTCGGAAAAGAACAGCACCCTGATCTTCCCGATACCTATCGACCTGATTTCGATGTTTATGAAAAAAGACGATAAATAAAAAGCGGTAAAATGCGAGGGGATGTTATCCTATTTAACCAGGGTGACATCCCCTGCCGTAAAGTTAACTGTTTTACCGTCAGTCGTAGTCAGTATCAGGCTTCCGTCTTCTGAAACCGCATCGACAATACCTTCACAGACAATATCGCCTGATTTAGCTGATACTTTTTTACCGATTGTAATCATATTGTCGCGCCATTCCCTGTATACCGTATCTTTATCATGCGCAGTTAAGTACAGTTTTTCGAATTCAACCAGAATGGTGCGAATCATTTCGAGACGTGATATATATTTTCCTTTTTCATCCGATAATGTTGTGGCTATCTCTGCTATTTCCGGATAGTCTTTGATGTTAAAATCCACATTCAGTCCGATACCGATTACCGCGTATCCGACATTAATATTCTGTATTGTTCCCTCTATTAAAATGCCGGCGACTTTTTTACCGTTTATAAGAATATCGTTAGGCCACTTGATACCGGCTTTTAAACCGGTAACCTTTTTAATTGCATGAATCAGGGCAACTGAAGCTACCATTATCAGGGATGGCAAATGTTTGATATCCGGGTACAATATAATGGAAAGTGTTACGCCCCCCTTGGGGGAAATCCAAAATCTATCCATTCGGCCTTTTCCGGATGTTTGCTCTTCGGCTACTATTACCGTACCTTCAGCTACGCCGTTCGAGGCGGCAATTTTAGCGATTTCCATTGTTGATGCAAGCTGCGGATATACAACAACCCTTTTTCCGATAAAACGTGTGTCAAGTTTATGGGAAATATTATTTGCCGATAATATGTCTTTTTCCATTGTCATTTTCATTACCCCGATAATCTGTTTTATATAATTTTTTCCAGTCTATCCGGATGGCTGCTCTTTAATAAGGCTTCTTCCCTGGTGGTTTGTCCATTTTTTACCAATGCAGCTAGGCTCTGGTCAAGTGTTTGCATTCCGATTCCGTTATTCAATTGCATGATACTGGTAAGTTCAAAGGTTTTCCCTTCACGAATCAGGTTTCTTACAGCGGGATTAGCCAGCAATATTTCAAAAGCAGCTACCCTTCCTTTTGTACGAACTTTAGGTAGCAGTGTCTGTGAAAGTATTGCTATCAGTACCTGGGAGAACTGCAACCTGATTTGAGGCTGCTGTTCTGACGGATACATATCAATAATGCGGTCTACCGTTTGCGAGGCATCGATGGTATGCAGGGTTCCCATGACGAGGTGCCCGGTTTCAGCTGCTCTTAAAGCGGTTGTTACTGTCGCCAGATCTCTCATTTCGCCGACCACTATTACGTCTGGATCATGCCTGAGAGCGTGAATTAGCGCAATATCGAATGACAGTGTATCGTCTCCGAGGTCTCTCTGGGCAATCAGACATTTTTTATTGGAATACAGATATTCGATGGGGTCTTCGATAGTTATTACGTTTCTTCTCATGGTGTTATTTAGATGGTCTATCATAGCCGCCATAGTGGTCGATTTACCGCTTCCGGTAGGTCCTGTAACCAGGATAAGCCCTCTAGGTCTCTGGATAAGTTCCTTGCATAACTGCGGCAGCTTCAACTCGTCTACCGTAAATATCTTAAACGGCACCTGTCTGAAGACCAAACTGATTGTGCCTCTTTGTCTCAGTACACTGACCCTGAAACGCGCCAGACCTTTAACACTGTAGGCAAAATCCAGTTCTTTGGTCTTGTAAAAAACCTCTTTCTGTTCGGGAGTGGTTATATGTTCGAATATTCCATTAACATCTTCAATAGTCAATTGGGGGAATTCATCCTGGGTAATTAATTCCCCATCGATGCGAAGAACCGGAGAAGTAAATACCCTGATATGCAGGTCGGAAGCTTCTTTAGTTACCATTAATCTTAATAGATTCTCTATGTCCATAGACCGGCTCCATTTGATTGCAGCATTGGTACGGTTTCCTTTAAAAACTATTCTTTAATGATTATCATACCATAACAGGAACAATATTCAATACTCAAACCGGCTTTTTGTCATGATTGGCGGATATATGAATCGTAAGGCTGTATAAGGTTGGATAATGTATTATAAAATCCTTTATCAAAATAAACTGAAGAAAGCATAAGTTAACGAAAATATATTTGTATTAAATTACGGCAGTATATCTTGACAATTATATTTGCATAATAATAATATTACTGCATACGTATATTTAATGTATGGGATTATTTCGAGTAAAATAAGAGGCAGTATGATTACAAAGGTTAAATCCGTCTTTCAAATTCTCCTTATAATTTTATTATCGGTTTTAATGTTGTTTTCCTTTCTTCCGTCATCGCTTGTTTCGGCCGTCGATACAGAAGAAACACTCTCACAGTATTCCGGGTCTCCCGGGGACATGGTTAATATTTCATATACATTCGGTTCTGTGACCAGTGGTCTGGCTGTAATTACATTTAACGGTATTTATCTTGGCTCTGCTCCCATCAGCGACGGTACTTTTACCTATACCTTTCAGGTACCAGTGCTGCCGCGCGGTAAATACGCTGTGACAGTGGCAGTCGAAGGCAGTTCTACCAGCCTTACAGAAGAATTTACGGTCATACCAAAAATTAGTATCAGCGATGACGAAATTTCAGTAGGAGAACAAATAACGGTTACAGGTAGCGGATTCAGCCCGGGTAATGTTGCCATCTATTTAGATAACAGCTCTACACCGCTGATAATAACAACTGCCGATGCATCAGGTGTGCTTAATACTGTTACAGTAACCGTTCCGCCAGCTAATAAAGCCATTCACATTATTAAAGCTGTCGATGCTACCGGAAATACTGGCGCGGTCTATACGACGTTTACCATCGTTCCTTCAATTGCCCTGTCTGATTCGATAAGCGGCGCCGGGGCGCAGATAACCATAACCGGGAACGGTTTTGCCAGTTCATCTATGATCACCATCGGCTTAAATTCGGTAGTAGTGCCGACCTCATCGATCGTTACCGATATTAACGGGACTTTCATAGCTACTATTACCTTATCGTTATCCATAACCAAGGGTAATTATACTATAACAGCAGCCGATACTATGGGAAATGTCGCTATAAGGAATCTGATAATACGCCAGAGCATATCAATCAGTGAAGCAAGCGGCTTTGTAAATGAAGCGGTTACTGTTAACGGAGCCAGCTTTGATCCGAATAAAACGGTTTCCGTTTATTTTAACAACAGCCTTATAACAACGACCCAGACCGACGCTTACGGTTCCTTTACGGTTGTTTTTTCCGTTCCGATAATTGCTAAGGGGGAATATATAATTAAAGCGGTCGACTCCAACAGCAATGAGGCAACCAAAACATTTGCTGTGGAATCTCATATCGTGATAACGCCGTCTTCAGATAATGTTGGTACCCAGGTCAATATCAACGGATGCGGTTTTGCCGCTGCGTCGAATACGGTCATCTATTTTGATAATTTAAATATAGGTACGGTTGTAACCAGCGCGGCCGGGGCATTTTCTATTGATGTTTCAATTCCTTACAGCCCCAATGGAGAACATATTATAAGAGCTGTCGATGGTCAAAATAATGATAGCTCCGCTTCTTTTATAACCGTTGCCGATATTTCATTGGACTACAATACCGGGGTATACGGAGATACGGTTATTATCTCCGGTACCGGTTTTGCTGCCGGTAGCTCTTTTACCAATATGATTACTTTTTCTATCGGTAGTACACCGCTTATTATAAATGAGGGTAATATTTTTGCCGATGTTTACGGCAGCTTCACCGCAAGTTTTGATATACCGGAAATTGTTAACGGTATACATATTGTTAAAGCAACCGACACTTTCGGTAATATTGCCAATGTTGCAATTACTGTAGAACCTGTTATTTCATCCAATATGTCAACCGGTATCGCCGGTGATGAGCTGCAGCTATCGGGATTCGGTTTTGCTCCCAATAAAAAAATCGATATTAAATATAACAATACTCTCATCAATACAAGCCTGGGTACTATTACGACAAGTATTAACGGTAGCTTTATAGCTTCATTTATACTGCCCGATATTGATGAAGGTACTTATTCGATAGAAGCAAGTGACGGAACCAATACTGCCGTTATTTCTTTTATCCATATATATGAGAGTGTTCCTCCTCCTGCAGTATCCCTTATTTCTCCCATAAACAGTGAAAAAATTGCACAACCTGTTGTATTTAACTGGAACGCTTCAAGCGACCCCAGCGGCGTATTCTACAGGATACAGGTTGCTACGGATGCCAATTTTAATACAATACTTGTAGACATAGACAACCTTACGGTGACAAATTATACGATTAATACCGAAAATAAATTGGAGTCGGTTAATTCTAAAAATCCGTATTACTGGCGGGTAATGGCAATTGATGGTGTTGGTAACATCAGCACTTGGACAACAGACAAGTTTATTGTCGGTTTTGTATGGCCTGTCTGGTTGACATATGTCCTTATTGGAGTTGCCGGTCTGGTATTCCTTATTTTTATTGGGACCTGGCTTGGTCGTAAAATTGCATCGGGGCATGATGATAAAGACTATAATTACGATATGGATACCGACCTCGAATACCGTTATAGAGAAAAGTATCCCGATGCTAATTTAGACCTGAAAGACAGATCTTAATTTAAAGGCGGCTATAATTTTATAATTCTTTAATTTAACAAATTAAAGAATTATATATTTTTATGGCTCAATTCAAAAAATTGCATTAATATTAACGCATACTTTATAATTGTTGCCGTTAGATTACAAATTTAAAATATAAAAAATATAAAAATATTAAGGAGGATTATGCCAGGTATTTTTTGGATCGTACCCATCGTTTGTCTGATTACCATTATTTTTACCATTTATCTTGCACGTGATGTGCTCCGCAAGGACACCGGTACTCCTAAAATGAAGGAGATCGGTGATATGATTTTTGAGGGAGCGTGGGCATTCCTCAAGCGTCAATATAGAACCATAGGTATTATTGCTGTTATAGTCGCTGTTGTCATCGGTGTTCTTGTCGGTCTGCTGGGCGGACAAAAAGGAATCGAGGGAATGACAGTGGTAGGTATAATGTGGCGCACCGGTGTCGCTTTCCTTGTTGGTGCCCTTTGCAGCGGCGTATCCGGATTTTTAGGCATGTATGTTGCAGTTAAATCGAATGTACGTTGCGCTTCAGCCGCTCAGAGAAGCTGGCGTGAAGCTATTAATGTGGCTCTTCGTGGCGGTGCCGTTTCTGGTTTCCTGATTACTGTTTTAAGCCTTATCGGTGTTACCGCCATTTTCTTTGCTTTCGGTGGGGCAACTAATCCCGGAATTGCTCCTCATCTAATCGTCGGTTTTGGTTTTGGCGCCAGTTTCGTAGCGCTTTTCGCCCAACTCGGCGGTGGTATTTATACCAAAGCTGCCGACATGGGTGCTGACCTTGTAGGCAAGGTCGAGCAGGGTATTCCCGAAGATGACCCCCGCAATGCGGCTGTTATTGCCGACCTCGTCGGTGATAATGTCGGCGATTGTGCCGGCCGTGGCGCCGACCTTTTCGAATCCACTGCTGCTGAAAATATCGGCGCTATGGTGCTCGGTGTGGCTGTTTATGCTATTACCGGAGAGATTGCCTGGATATTGTTCCCGCTGGTAGTCCGTGCATTCGGTCTTATTGCCAGTATGGTAGGTATTATGTGTGTCCGTGCCAAGGAAGAAGAGAACCCGATGGCTGCTTTAAACCGCGGCTACTGGGTTGCCATTATTCTTTCCGCTGCCGGCATGTTGATTACATGCATTACAATGCTTGACGACTTGTGGCTTTTTGCTGCCGGACTTGTCGGCATCTTTGCCAGTGTTATTATGGTATATGTAACCCAGTATTATACGGATACCAAGTATAGCCCGGTTAAAAGTGTTGCTAAGGCTTCTCTTACCGGTCCTGCTACCAATATTGTAGTCGGTACAGCTGTCGGTTTCGCTACTACTATGCCTACCGCCCTCGTAATCGGCTGTTCATTACTTCTTTCTTACTGGTTCGGCACTATGAGCGATGTAGCCGGTGCCGGTGCTTTCGGTACTGCTATTGCTACAATGGGAATGTTAATGACATGCCCTTATATTCTGGCTATGGATACTTTCGGACCTATTACAGATAATGCCAACGGCGTTAACCAGATGGCTGGCGCCGGTGAAAAGATTCGCCGCGTTACCGACAGGCTTGATGCAGTCGGTAATACTACCAAGGCTCTCACAAAGGGATATGCCATGGTTTCAGCCGGTTTAGCAGCGTTCTTACTGTTCCAGGCGTATCTGGATAGAGTGTCTTTCCTGCGTACCGGACTTGAAGGTCAATTTACTAACGTTAATATTGCCAGAATAGAAGTTTTCGTGGCTGCATTATTTGCAGTTATGCTGGTCTTCTATTTCAGTTCATGGGCGATCAAGGCTGTCGGTACAACTGCCGGAAAAATCATTGAAGAAGTACGACGCCAGTTTAAAGATAATCCCGGAATTATGAAAGGTACTGCCCGTCCGGATTATGCGCGTGCCGTTGATATTACCGCCCGCGCCGGTCTACGTGAAATGATCAAACCCGGCTTATTGGTAGTGCTTGCCCCGATAGTTGTAGGTGTAGTATTCAATTTGTTCCCTGATTATGATGCAGCCATGGCAGTCGCCGCCTTCTTAATGGTGGGTACAATCGGTGGTATTATGATGGCAGCTTACATGAACAATGCAGGCGGCGCCTGGGATAATGCCAAAAAATACATTGAAGACGGGCAACTCCTGGATGATAACGGTAAAGTTGTCGGAAAACATACCATGGGACACGATGCCGCCGTTGTCGGTGACACGGTCGGAGATCCTTTGAAGGATACCGCAGGGCCGTCACTGCACGTTCTTGTAAAATTACTCTCCACCATAACGCTGGTTATGGCCCCGCTCTTTATATAAAGAGCAGGAATAAAGTATAATTAAAAGGGAGCAGCTTTAATTTAGTTGCTCCCTTTTACATTTTTAGAATTCGGGGGTAAAGCATGTTAAGTAAGATATTGGTAGCCAATCGCGGTGAGATCGCCATTCGTGTAATGCGTGCCTGTAAAGAACTGGGAATAAAATCGGTAGCCGTTTATTCCGAAGCCGATAAATATGCCCTGTTTTCCAAATATGCGGATGAAGCATACCTGCTCGGTCCCGCCCCCGCTTCTCAAAGTTATCTGAACATAGATAAGATAATAGAGGTAGCTAAAAACAGCAATGTGGATGCCATACACCCGGGATATGGATTTCTCTCTGAAAATCCGGATTTTGCCGAAGCCTGCGAAAAGGCCGGCATTACTTTTATCGGGCCTTCCAGTTCGGTGTTGAAAATTACCGGCAACAAAGTCGCTGCCAGGAAAGAAGCAATTAAGGTTAAAGTCCCTGTCATAGCAGGCACTGATGAATGCGCATCGGATATTAATCATATTAAAGAGGTGGTTGGTAAAATAGGTTATCCTGTAATTATCAAGCCGGCAAACGGCGGCGGTGGTATCGGTATGACCATTATTCACTCTGAAGATGAAATTGAAAAAGCTATGGATACCTCGGTATCCATAGCACAATCAAGTTTCGGGAAAAATGAAATTTATATCGAAAAGTATCTAGAACATCCGCGTCATATAGAATTTCAGATTCTTGCCGATAAATTTGGAAATATAGTTCAT
Source organism: uncultured Dehalococcoidales bacterium (assembly GCA_964528955.1). Lineage (GTDB taxonomy): Bacteria > Chloroflexota > Dehalococcoidia > Dehalococcoidales > UBA5627 > UBA5627. Next base: position 9,898 of record CAZGVH010000013.1, read on the forward strand.
CTGGGTGAACGCGAATGCAGTATACAAAGAAATTACGGCAAAATAATCGAAGAATCGCCGTCTACGGCACTTAGCGATTCGATGCGCAAACAGATGGGGAACCAGGCGGTAAAACTGGCCCGTTCAATTAATTATGTCGGCGCCGGAACTGTCGAGTTTATATATTCACAGGGAAAGTACTATTTTCTGGAGGTCAATGCCCGCATACAGGTAGAGCATGGTGTTACCGAAATGGTCACCGGTATCGATCTGGTAAAGGAACAAATAAGAATCGCCTCGGATATGCCGCTATCTATAAAACAGAAGGATGTTAAACTGACAGGTTGGGCAATTGAGTGCCGGATTAATGCGGAAGATCCCCTTATGAATTTTATGCCCTCCCCCGGTACATTGAAGGGTTACCGTTCACCGGGCGGTGTGGGAATCAGGGTGGATTCCGGTGTTCATAACGGTTATACTATACCCGATTGCTATCATCCGATGATTTCAAAACTTATTGCTCACGGCAGAGACCGCAAGGAAACTATTCTACGTATGCAGCGCGCTCTCTATGAATATATAATCGTGGGAGTAAAAACTAATATAATACTGCATAAGGCGATTATGGAAAACCCGCGTTTTATATCGGGTAACCTGGAAACGGGTTTTATAAAAAGAGAAACCGGATTGCAGGTCAATATGAGGCGGATTGCCGAGAGGGATTATCCGTTAATAGAACGCCTTTCCGAAATATTCAATTTCAAAGATTAATCTAATAGTCAGGAACCGCGTGTTATATTACTTAGCGGAATAAAAAATTGGTGTGGATTGATAAGCTTCGATACGACCCGTTTGAGCGGCTTACAAAAGCCGGTAGCGGTGCAACCCGTTATTTGACTGCGCGCGATTTACTCCGGGAAGATGTTCCTCCGGTTGGCGAACTCTGGAGTCAGAAAGAACCTCAGGATATCCTGAAATACCAACAGACTGGAGGATTCTGGAAATATCCGGGAAAAGGCGAAGACTATTACTTAATTCAAACCTTTAAGAATCTACAGATACTGGTCTATGAATATGAATTTAATCGCAGTTATCGGGCCGTAGCAGAAGCGTGCGAATACCTGTTCTCCTGCCAAACTGATGAAGGTGATATCCGCGGATTTATCGGTAATCAGTATGCTCCCTATTATACCGGTCTTGTTGTCGCTCTATTGATTACAGCCGGATATCAGAATGATATAAGAATTATTAAAGCATTGGAATGGCTGCTTAGCGTAAGACAAAACGACGGGGGCTGGGTAATCGGAAGTCCGGGGATTACCGGAAATCCTAATTTGAGTTACAGGGACATCATCTATCTGACATCCGATAAATATGCTCCGGTGCTTGAACATTATGACAGGGCAAATCCTTTTTCACACTCCGGCACCGGTATGGTGATCAGGGCTTTTACCGCACAACCTCAATACCGTATTAAACCTGAGGTATTGAAAGCAGCTAACCTGTTAAAATCACGCTTCTTCAAAGAAGACAGTTATAGTTCATATAAAGACGCAGACTACTGGCTGCGATTTCAATTCCCCTTCTGGTGGAACAACCTGGTGGCTGCCCTGGACTCCCTTTCACTTACCGGTATATCCCCTTCAGATAAGGATATTGAAAGGGCATTGGATTGGCTGATTTCAAGGCAGGAACCAAATGGGTTGTGGAAAGTATCCTATTCCGCTATTCATAAAGCAAGCGTTAACAAGAAAAGCGTGGAAAAGCAGTTATGGATAACGCTGGCGATATGTAGAATTCTAAAGCGGTTTTATGGTTAGCGATAGCCGGAAGAAGTGAAATGTTCTAAATCCCATAATAAGAGTGGATTAAGATATTAATAAATATCTACCCAGGTAATACTTATCTGGAAACCTTTAAGAAACAGTTTACGACTTGAATAATATCGGCTCCGCTGAAAGGTTTATGCATTACTCCGAATGGCCCGTATTCAAGAGCCTTCATTAAAAGTTCGCTTTCCGGGTAGCCGGTAATTATTATAACCTGCATGTCTGGTTTAGATTGCCTGATCTGTTTAAACAGCTCTGCGCCGTTCATTTCCGGCATTTTTAAATCTAAAAATACCAGGTCAAAGTCTTCATTTTGTGCAACCGATAATCCATGAACAGCTGAATCGGCTATAAACACATCATGTCCTATATTACTGAGCGTCATCTTAAAAAGTTTTCCGATGGCATTTTCGTCATCTACAACAAGAACTCTCTTTTTTGCAGTAACCTCATTCTCTTTCAACCATTTATTTAAGGCGTCCCTATCGAAGCGCCATAATTTCCCTACTTTAGTAGCGGGTATGGCATTCTTATCCAGTAACCTGTGTATGGTCTTTTCAGTTACCCTGAGATATAAGGCGACCTCTTTTAAAGTCATTAAGTTTTCTGCATTAGTTTTCATTTAAAATATCCGTTGATTATTATAGCTTTTAATAGCACGTTATGTATTCTTCGAAAGTACTATTAATGTCAATAATAGTACAAACTTGTCATAATGTCCAGTATCAGGTGTCTTTTACTTGAAAAATTAAAGAAATTTGTTTTATTTTGATGTAAAACAGGGAAAAAGTAATATTGACATTATTTAAGAAGTGTGGTTAAAATAGCCTACAATTCGAATGAATCTTCTGGAGGGAGAAACATGAAGTTAGTAGTTATCGGTTTTGGACAGTGCGGCAGTCGTATCGCTGATGAGTTTGCCCGTTTGAATAAAAGGGCTATGAGTAGCAGAGGGATAGAAATTACTCCCGGAATTTTTGCGGTTAATACCGATGCAGCCGACTTGAGCGGTTTAACGACAATTAAAGCTGATTATCAGCATAGAATTCTTATCGGCGGACGTAAAACAGGCGGACATGGAGTCGGTAAAATCAACGAACTCGGCGCTGAAGTAGCCAGGGAAGACGCTGACAAAATAGTCGATGCTCTCAGAACAACCAGGCGTTTTTACGATACCGATGGTTTTTTGCTGGTTGCCAGCGCTGCCGGAGGCACTGGTTCCGGTGCAATTCCTATCATTGCGCAGCATATTAAAGAGCGCTATATGGATAAACCATTGTATGCCTTAGTAGTGTTGCCTTTTGAGCATGAAGAACAAAACGAAGAAAGAACTGTCTATAATACCGCTGTCTGTTTAAAATCAGTTTACTCCGTTGCAGATGCGGTTATCCTAGTAGATAACCAGAGATATGTCCGAAAAGATTTCTCCCTTAAAAATAATCTGGATAAGATTAATTCGCTTATCGTTGCACCGTTCTATAACCTGCTTTGCGCCGGCGAAGAAAATAAAGCGGCACATGTCGGAGCCAAAACGCTGGATGCCGGCGATATTATTCAGACACTTCTCGGCTGGACGGTTATCGGTTATGGCGAAACCAAAATAGAACGTTTCGGTTTATTCAGTTCCGGCGGATTCAGGGACAAGAGCACTCAGACACACAAAGCAGTTCAGGCAATGGATGCCGCCATAAGTGAAATGTCTACAAGGTGCAATCCTAAGGATGCCTCAAGAGCTATGTACCTGATAACAGCTCCGGCCAAGGAAATCAACATGGATATGGTTAAAGAAATGGGAGACTGGATGAGAGATTTAGCTCCTAACGCCATTATCCGTAACGGCGATTATCCGAGAGACGGAACCAATATGAATGTTACCGTCATTCTTTCCGAATTGAGCGATGTAGAAAAGGTCAGGAAATACTATACCGCTTCTACGGATCTCGTCCCCGTAATCAAACAAAGACAGCAGGATGTCGCCAGCAAACTGCAGTCTATCGATGACCTGGGTAAAGATATTCCTACCCTGCTATAAGTATAGCAAACATGTATTATCCAAACCCCCTCTATTGCGAGGGGGTTTTTGTTTGACCACTTCCACAATATTGTCTTTATATTAGTAGATTTCTTTGGGAAATACAGCCGCATAAGGTATAATAAGTAACAATAAAATGGAATCACAGGTCTTTTATCGAAAATGGCGTCCCCAGACACTGGCAGATGTTGCCGGACAGGAGCATGTTACCCGGACTCTTTTAAATGCTCTAGGCAGCGGGCATATTTCGCATGCCTATCTTTTTTGCGGTCCGAGAGGAACCGGTAAAACCAGTACGGGCAGGATATTATCAAAAGCTGTAAACTGTCTGGTTAACGGCAAAGGCGAACCCTGCAACCAGTGCGAGATGTGTACGGCGATAACCGAAGGGCGGGCAATAGACGTTATTGAAATCGATGCCGCCAGCAATCGCGGGATAGATGAAATAAGGAATCTGCGCGAACGTGTTAATTACGCACCGGGGAAAGCGCGTTATAAGGTTTATATAATCGATGAATTTCACATGCTGACAAAGGAAGCGTCGAATGCACTTTTAAAGACGCTGGAAGAACCCCCTTCATGCGTTATTTTTATACTCGCCACGACCGAGGCTCATAAAGTACTGCCGACTATTATGTCAAGATGTCAGCGCTTCGACTTCCATCGCATCAGCCAGAACGATATCGCCGGCAAATTGAAAGAAATATGTGACGGCGAAGGGATCAAGATTGAAGAGGAAGCCTTGAATGTCCTGGCTAAAAACGCCACAGGCAGTTTAAGAGACGCTGAAAACCTGCTTGAGAAACTATCTACACACTATGGTTTCGATATTAATCTCAGCCAGGTAAGGGATATGCTTGGAATCACCGGAAATGAACGCATAAAGGAACTCGTTGAACATATAATCGATGCCGATATCACCGGGGGAATAAAAACTATCAATGAGATAAACAATGACGGATTCGATTTAAAACAGTTGAACAGAGAACTCATTGCCTATCTCAGGGGTTTGCTGCTTTTAAAAACCGGATACAGTAACAACATCGATTTTACTCCCGAAGAGACAAGCTTACTGGCAGTACTGGCCGATAAAACAACCGTTGAAAAAATTCTGAAAGCAATAAAAATATTCGGCAAGCTGGAACTCAGTCTCGACAGTTATTCCACGTTGCCGCTGGAACTGGCAATGGTTGATTGTTCGCTGTCGTCATCTGAAGAAAAATTGGTGCCCATGGCTAATCCAAAGCCGGCAGTATCCGATATCAAACCGGAAAAAACCATATCGTCTTCATCCCCTGCTATTAAAAAGAATGTAAAAGCGGAACCTGCAATCGTTAGCGAACCCTATATCTCTTCGAAATCAAAAGTCGAAGTACAACCTGTAATAGCGGATGAGATTAAAGAAGAAAAGCCTGAAAATATAAATGCAGGTAATATAGCAAGTGTACATGACAACAAGCTGGAATACCTTTGCGCCAACTGGAAAAATGTGATCGAATATGCTCCCGATAATGTAAAGAGGTCTCCGGCGCTGGCAATCTTGAGAAGCGCCGGCGTTAAACCTGTGGCTTTCGATGATAATATAGTTGTACTCTCTTTCAGATTCCCCGTTCACAAGGACAAAATAGAGGAACCAGAAAATAATAAAATTGCCGCTAAGATCGTCGGTAATTTCATAGGCCATACATGCGAGGTTCGTTGTATATACGAACCCGAGGAAAATCACCTGGTACGTGAAATACAGAAAATTGGCGGACAAATAGTCGAAGTGGAGGAAAAATGGACTTAAACATGATGAAACAGGC
>CAZGVH010000014.1:0-14710 GCA_964528955.1 uncultured Dehalococcoidales bacterium
GAAACAAAGGTCTTCTTTTTATGAAGGTTATGATGATAACCGACGGCAAAGCGGTGCGCCTCATCCCTTACCCGCTGGAGAAGCTGAAGCGCTGGTGAACTCTTCGGCAGGATTATCGGTTCTGCGGCGCCGGGGGTAAATATCTCCTCGTTCTCTTTTGCCAGTCCGATAACCGTCAGCGAATCGATACTTGCATCTTTCAATGCCTCCATAACGGAACTGAGTTGTCCCTTTCCTCCGTCTATCAGCATCAGGTCGGGCAGGATCCTCCAGGTTCCCCCGCTTTCCCTGGCGCTGTTTTTATATCTGCCAAAGCGGCGCCCGATGACTTCCTGCATCATGGCAAAGTCGTTCGGCTGCTGCAGCTTCTTGATTTTAAAACGGCGGTAGTGCGAAGTTTTCGGTCTTCCTTTTTCAAAGACCACCATGCTGCCGACGGCATCCTTTCCCTGTATATTGGATATATCGTAACCCTCAATCCTTAGCGGTAAAGCAGGCATGCCGAGGGCTTTTTGCAGTTCTTCCATTGCCGTATCGATATTGTTCTGCCCGGAAATCTGTTTTATTTTTAATTCCTGCAAACCCCGTTCGGCATTTACGGCAACCGTATCCACCAGTTCTTTTTTATTCCCCCTGACCGGGGATTGGATATCTACGGCGCCGCTTCTTTTCCTGCTGAGCCAACTTCTGATAACGGTTTTATCCATTATCGGATATTGCAGCAGTATAAGTGACGGAATATAGGCAGCCGAAGAATAGAACTGTTTAACGAAATCGGTCATTACCTGCCCGGGTTCTTCCGATTGAGTTCCCTGCATGGCAAAGCCTTCCCTGCCGATGATTTTTCCGCTGCGAATGAAGAATACCTGCGCATAAGCGGTGTCTCTGTCCTGCGCAAAGGCGATCACGTCTTGTTCACCTTTTACTTTAGTCGCCATCTTCTGCCAGTTGATTACTTCTTTTACCGCTTTTATCTGGTCCCTGAGGATTGCCGCCTTTTCGTATTGCAGTTTTGAAACGGCGTGCTGCATGCTCTCTTCCAATTGACGTACGACTTTTTCCTGTTTGCCTTCCAGAAACAGGATCAGGCGGTTTATGGATTCGGCATATTCCTTCTTGGACACGGCGTTTATGCAGGGAGCCGGGCATTTATGAATATCGTATTCCAGGCAGGCGCGCATCATTTTTTTATCCAGGTCTCTGGAGCAGGAACGAAACGGGAATATCTCCTTGATGATTTTCAGGGTTTGCCTGATGGAGTAAGCGCTCGAGAACGGACCGAAGTAGCGACTTCCGTCGTCTTCAAACTTGCGGGTTACCTGTACACTAGGATATTCCTCGTTAAGCACAATTTTAAGATAGGGAAAGGTCTTATCGTCCTTCAACCGAACATTATAATAAGGCTTATGCCGCTTGATGAGGTTTTGCTCCAGAACGAGCGCTTCCTCTTCGGATGCCGTTATGAAGTAATCGATATCGGCGATGCGGGGAACCATATGGGTAATCTTGAAACCCTGTTCCTGCGAGTTGGTAAAATAAGACCTGACGCGGTTTTTAAGACTTACCGCTTTGCCGACATAGATAATCGTACCGACTCCATCGCGCATGATATAAACGCCGGGGCTTTCCGGTAGTCTTTTTACTTTTTCAGATAGCAGGCTTTCACTTTGTTCGTTCAACGTTAGTTTCCTTGAAGCGATAATTGTATTGTATCACAGGTCTATCAGAAGACGGATAGAAGACAATAAAAAACCTGCCGTTGTTGTTAACAACGGAAAACATAAGATAATATCCAACTCCCCCGGTAATATTTTGTTAAAACCGGAGGAGCGGATAAAAATTATACCTGGTTAATTCGAACTATCAGGACTTCGATATCTTATTTAAAGCGTCTATGTGTTTTGTTGTCTCTTCAGCTTTATCAAGCAGTTTTTCCGATAGCGTGGTCAGCATTCCGGCAGCTTCGATTACAGATTTAACCGAGAAGGCCGCCAGAGCCGCGATTTCCGAAGCCGCCTTGGCCGCTTTATCGGCAGCCAGTTCTCCAGCTTTACGTAATTCATCGGTCTTTCTGGTGGCTTCATCTGAAAGCTGTTTGAATACCTTTATGGCTTCCTTGGCAGCCCTGTCGGCTTCCTCCGCTTTAGCCGAAGCCTTTTCGGAAGCAGCTATGGCATTGTTGGCTACCATTTCAGCTTTACTTACGGCATCTTCTCCGGCTTTAACCGCTCTGTCCGCCGCCAGTTCACTGGCTTTGCGCATTTCTTCCGCTTTGCGTACGGCATCATCCGATAGTTGCTTGAATATGTCGATAGCATTCTTTGCCGCTTTATCGGCTTCGTCGGCCTTCCTGGCGGCCTGTTCTGATGCTGCGATAGCGCCTTTGGCTATTAATTCGGCTTTGTTGGCGGCATCGGTAGCTGCTTTTGTTGCCTGTGCTGCCGCTAATTGACCGGCTTGTTTGGCTTCTTCGGCTCTTTTACTGGCTTCATTAGATGCATTGGTTGCCGAGATAGCGGCATCGTTCGATGCCCTGGCTGCCGCTTCAGCCCGTCGCGCAGCCTCAGCTGCCGCTTCGATGTTGGCGTCCATTTCATCCAGTATTTGAGGTAAAGGTTTGGTAAGAATTTTGGCGCGCTTGTACTGTGCTTCCTCCTCGGAAGCGGGTTCCGTTACTGTTTCGTTTTTGGTCTTGTCACTTTTCGACGACATATATCCTCCATCCCTCAAGGGAGGTAACTACCTTCTGGTAATATTTCCCGGGGATAATTATAGTATTATTAAAAATTTATTACTTGTCAACACAATCTGGCGAATAATTAACGAGTACTTAATTTATTTATTTAGTTATGTTAAAATATGGAAAACTCAAGCAGTGAGGAGGCGGCATGAAAGAAGATATAGAGAACTTTTTAAATTACCTTACTGTAGAAAAAGGCTTTTCAGGAAATACAATCGAAGCCTATCGCAACGATTTATCGCAGCTTTTATCATTTGCAGAGGCGGAAACATCGAAAAAGAGCATAATTCCTGCATGGGATAATTTCAACAGGCAGAGCATGCTAAGCTATATGCTGAACCTTAAAGAAAGAAATTATGCTGTTACGACTGTTGCCCGTAAAGTAGCGGCGGCAAAATCATTTTTCGGTTTTATGGTATCAGAAGGTAAATTGAGGGAAGACCCGACGGAAAATATCAGTTCGCCCAAGGTGGGGAAACCTTTACCCGATGCGCTTTCCATCAGCCAGGTAAGAAAGTTAATCGAGCAGCCGGCAAAGACGACAACTCCGGATGCCAGGCGCGACCGGGCGATGCTGGAACTGCTTTATGCCAGCGGTATGAGGGTAAGCGAACTGATTTCGTTGAACCTGGGAGATGTCGATATCAGCAATTGTTTTGTACGTTGCTTCGGAAAGGGCAGCAAGGAGAGGATGGTCCCTATTTATCCGCAGGCTGCAAAAATCGTCGATGAATATATAAAGGAAGTGCGTCCTTTATGGGCTCACAGGGAAACCGAAAAGGCGTTATTTTTAAACCAGCGCGGTGAGAGATTAACCAGGCAGGGTTTGTGGCAGATATTGAAGAATTATGCGAAAGATGCCGGGCTTGACAAGCAGGTAACCCCGCACACTTTAAGACATAGCTTTGCCACTCATATGTTAAGCGGAGGAGCCGACCTAAGGTCGGTCCAGGAGTTGCTGGGACATGCCAATATATCTACCACGCAGATTTATACGCATCTTACATCGGAGCATGTCCGGAATACATATGAAAAAGCTCATCCCAGGGCCAAGCAATCTTAATTATTTCCGCTTCAGGGAGGTCTGTTATGGCGGCAAAGCAAAAACACGGCAAAGGTAAATATGCCTACCAGGCTAAAAAAGCCGGCGGGCTGAGTGAGAAACCGGTAACTGATTTTAAGACAATTGTTTCCGAAGCTGGAAAAAACAATAAGGAAACAGTGTCTGCTGTAAAAGAAAATAACCATGTTATTCCTGCGAGAAACAATATTGCGGTAATGCCCGTTAACATCGGTAAAATAGATCTGATGTATGAGATAAAACGTATAGCCGTTATCGCAGCTTTTATAATCGTATTACTGGTTATTTTATATATTGTGCTAAAATAAGCTGTTAATTAAAGGTTGCTCGTTATGGATTATAAGGCAGCGAGAACCGCACTGGTTAATGGTTTTAAAGCGCATATCGATGACGAGCAGGTTTTGAAGGCTATGTTGCGTGTGCCACGGGAGTTGTTTATTCCCCCGGAAGAAAAGCATCTAGCTTATGAAGACCGGCCTTTACCCATCGGTAATGGGCAAACGATTTCACAACCTTATATAGTAGCCCTTATGACTGAAGCTTTAGAGCTTACGGGCAGGGAGAAAGTCCTTGAGGTGGGGACGGGAAGCGGTTATCAGTCTGCTGTTCTGGCTGAATTATCGCATTTGGTAATTACAGTCGAGCGCATTCCCGAATTAGCTCATACTGCAAGAGACAGGCTGAATGCCCTTGGATATAAGAATATTATTGTTCAGATAGCTGAACCAGATATAGGCTGGCAAGCCGAGGCGCCGTATGATGCTATAATCGTTACGGCAGCAGCCCCGTTTATTCCAGAGAAACTTCTGGCGCAACTGGCGGTCGGAGGAAGGATGGTAATACCGGTGGGTTCTCGTTATGAACAGGACTTATATAAAGTCATAAAACATAAAGATGAAAACGAAATCCATAATTTGGGCGGATGCCGTTTTGTGTCTCTTATAGGGGAAGATGCCTGGGATGAGTAATTATCAGGAATTCACAGGAACAGTTTGCCCCCAGGTCTCTTTCTGGAACAATTTCCCCGACATCGGCATTAAAAAATGGATTCTCATTTCATCTGTTATTTTTATTACGGGGTTGCTAATCGGAATTATCAGCCCCAGCACGGATATCTTTAACAGCCTCGATTATTTAATAGATATTGCGGGGGACGCCGCATCTCTCTCCTCATTCGGTTTATTCATTTTTTACGCTATAAATAACATCTTTAAAATAGTATTATCGTTTATATTCAGCCCCCTGTTATGCGTATTGCCCGTTTTATCACTTTTTATGAACGGCTGGATAATATCGAATGTCGGTCATTACATCGTAGATGTTCAACAGTACTCAGCCGGATTTTTTATAATGGGACTGTTGCCTCATGGTATCATTGAAATACCAGCCTTGATAATCGGGCAGGCGGCTGCTTTAAGTCTCGGTACTATGGCGATTGCAGCTGTATTTGTTAAAGATAAGAGGCCGTATTTATTCTTGAATCTGAGAAAAAATTTAAAGTATTTAGGATTGGTCGTATTGTTACTGATATTTGCCGCCGGAATCGAAGCGTTTATCACTCCGTCGGTTATAAGTTTTTTTGAATAGTCATTTTACTTGCAAGAATTGCTGAATTAAAAGGCATTATAATATTCTTGGAAATAAGAAAGGAAAGCAGGTAGACAGATGAAACAATATCAGCCGGAAAATATACGCAATGTAGTTTTGCTATCGCATAGCGGAGCCGGAAAGACAACGCTATCGGAGGCAATGTTATTTAATGCCGGGGTTATAAACCGCTTGGGTAAGGTTGATGCCGGCACTACCACTTCGGACTACGACCAGGATGAAATAAAACGTAAAATAAGTATCAATACGACTTTGCTCCCTTATGAGTGGCAGGATATTAAGACCAATATTCTTGATACCCCGGGTTATTCCGATTTTGCCGGGGAAGTCGATGCGGCTGTCAGAGTATGCGAAGGAGCGGTTATTGTAGCAGCTGCATCTTCGGGCTTGGAAGTCGGAACCGAGCAGGCATGGGCTTACTGCGACGGGGATAAACTGGCTCGCCTGTTTTTTATAAACAAGATGGATCGCGAGAATGCCAACTTCGATAAAATAACCGGTGAAATCCAGGCGAAATTCGGTTCCAAATGTGTACCGGTACAGATGCCGGTCGGCGCGCATACCACTTTTAAAGGTGTTGTCAGCCTGCTAACCATGAAATATTACAGCGGAGAAAAAGGCGAAGAAACCGAAATCCCTTCCGAAATAAAGGATCAGGTAGCATCTTTGCGTGAAAAGATGGTAGAAGCAATCGCCGAAACAGATGATGAACTGATGGAAAAATATTTAAACGGCGAAGAATTAAGCCAGGAGGAATTACTGTCCACTTTAAAGAAAGCTATCGCCGAGGTTAAAATATTCCCGGTACTGGCAGGCTCTGGTTTACAAAACGTATCGGTAAACAGGTTAATGAATGTAATCAACGAATATCTGCCCTCACCGAAAGATGTAAAAATAAAAACTAAGGAAGATTCAGCGATTAAGGATCTTAAAATCAGTACTGCCGGGCCTCTGGCGGCCCTGGTCTTTAAAACAAGCGCAGATCCTTATGTCGGTAAACTTACATACTTCAAGGTATTTTCGGGAGAACTGGAAAGTAACTCACAGGTTTGGAATATCAATCAAAACAATGCAGAACGTATCGGTCAGTTGTTTGTAATAAGAGGCAAAAACCAGGAACCGATTGCCAAAATCAACGCGGGTGATATCGGTGCTGTTGCCAAACTGAGTATTACGGCTACCGGCGATACATTAGGGATGCAGGATAAACCTGTCAAGATTGCACCGGCGACTTATCCAAAAACCTTATTCAGCGTTGCCGTATTACCCAAGACAAAAGCCGATGTGGATAAACTGGGTTCATCTCTTGCCAGAATAGCGGAAGAAGACCCGACGCTTATTGTTCATCGTGACCCGGATACTGGCGAAACTATCCTCTCCGGTCTCGGCGAAACACAGGTTGAAGTGGCTGCCGAGAAAATGATGCGCAAATTCGGGGTTGGAGTAGAACTGAAAGCCCCGAAAGTTCCTTATAAAGAAACGATTACTGCAACTGCTATGGGCGAATATAAACACAAGAAACAAACCGGCGGACATGGTCAGTACGGGCATGTCATACTCGAACTCGAACCGATACCCGAAGGCGGGGAAAATCAGTTTGAAAACAGGGTAGTCGGAGGCACTATTCCCAAGAACTACATACCGGCGGTTGAGAAGGGCGTACACGAGGCGATAAAAGAAGGCGCTATTGCCGGATATCCGATTGTTAATATCAGGACTCTTGTTAAGGATGGAAGTTTCCATCCGGTAGATTCTTCAGAAATTTGTTTTAAGATAGCCGGAGCAGGAGCTTTCAAGAAGGCAATGATAGACGGGCATCCTATTTTACTTGAACCGATTGTAAACATGAAGATTAAAATCCCCGGGGATTATACCGGAGATATTATCGGAGACCTGAATACCAAGCGTGCCCGTGTACAGGGTATGAATCCGGAAGGCAATTATAATACTGTTGACGCGCAGGTGCCGTTGGCAGAGATTTTACGCTATGCTATCGATTTGAAATCGATGACTCAGGGCAGAGGATCTTTCAGCTATGAATTCGACCACTATGAAGAAGTACCCTCACATATAACGCAAAAGATTGTTGCTGAACACGAGGCAGAAAAGCAGAAGTTGGCAGAGGGAAAAGCTTAATACACAGTCATCAATTTTAATTTAAAGACCGGCAGAGCGAGCCATCATTCTGCCGGTCTTGTTTTTTAATTATCCGGATAAATGCTAAAGTCGATTAATTATTAATCTAGGTAAAATTAGCGCAGACTACACGGTCTATGCCCCTTAAATCGGGGATGACTTCTATATCCTTAACGGAAGCAATGTTTTCAAGAAGGTCAAAAACGTCATCTTTCTGCCCAAGTCCTATCTCGAGCAGTAGGTGTCCTCCTGCGTTTATTTTGGACTCAACCTGTTTGCACAGGAGTCTTATAATATCCAGCCCATCTTCTCCGCCGTCGAGAGCCTGTTTCGGTTCACGGGAGTTGACGGGTATATCATCTATCCTTACGTATGGCAGATTGGCAGTTATGATATCCGCTTTTACCGTTAAAGGTTCCAGTAAATTGCCGCAAAGCAGGGTTATCCTGTCATTTACGTTGTGCCTGTGACAGTTGATATCCGCTGTTTTTAAGGCATCGAAGGATATATCTACAGCAATAATTTCAGCTCGCGACAGGTTGACTGCCAGGCTGACGGCGATTGCTCCGCTGCCGGTTCCTATATCTGCGATAACAGGTCGGGGATATAATCTACCGAGTTCGAGTGCTTTATCTATCAGGTGTTCGGTTTCGGGCCTGGGGATCAGAACGTCTTTGTTGACATAGAAATCAAGCCCGTAGAATTCCCGGTTTCCGGTTATATAAACCGAAGGTTCTCCTTCAATCCTGCGTGAAATAACCTGTTGAAGTCCGTCCGACTTGTCTGCTGGAAATTCCGACTCTAAATTCTGGTAAAGCTGAACACGGTTGTATCCGGTTACGTGTCTGATAAGCAGTTCGCTTTCCAGTGAGGCGTCTTCTATATTACCGGCGTACAGAATATTGCGGGTTTGATTCAGACAGTCCCTGAGAATCATTCCAGTTGCGACTCTAAAAGCTTGGCCTGTTCGTCTGCGGCAAGCGAATCCAGCAATTCGTCGAGATTGCCTTCCATGATATTCGGCAGGTTGCGTAATGTAATACCGCCGCGGTGGTCGGTAATGCGGTCCTGGGGAAAGTTGTACGTCCTGATTTTTTCAACACGCTCGGCTGTGCCTACCTGGGAACGCCTCTCTTCGACGATATCGCCTTCCTGCTTGCGCTGCTCCATATCTAAAAGTCTTGCCCTTAAAACGGACATGGCCTTGGTCTTGTTTTTAAGCTGCGAACGTTCGTCCTGGCAGATTACCACCATGCCGGTCGGAATATGTGTAATTCGAATGGCAGTAGCTACTTTGTTGACATTTTGACCGCCGGCTCCGCCGCTGTGAAAGACATCGATTCTCAAGTCGCTCTGGTTGATATCGACTTCCACTTCATCGGCTACGGGAAGTACTGCTACGGTAGCTGTAGAAGTATGTATGCGTCCGGATGCTTCGGTAGTGGGAACACGCTGCACACGGTGAACGCCTCTTTCATATTTTAAACGGCTGAAGGCGCCGCTGCCGCGGATTTCGAATACAACTTCACGAATGCCGCCGGTGCCGATCTCGTTGATATCGATAATATCCGTAGCCCAACCCTTGATCTGGGCATATCGCGTGTACATGCGGAAAAGATCGGCGGCAAATAATCCGGCTTCCTCACCGCCGGTTCCCGATCTTATCTCCATAATAATATCTTTTTCATCATTGGGGTCTTTCGGCAGGAGTGCCAGTTTTAAATCCTGGTATTGTTTTTCGACGTTTGATTCAAGGCTTTCGATTTCCTGTTTGACCATCGATAACATTTCTTCATCGAGCCTGTCGTTAAGCATAGCCTGGGTATCTTCCAGTGTTTTAACCGATTTATTATACAGGCGGTAAAGAGAGACCAGTTCTTCCAGGCGGGCTCTTTCCTTGGCGAGCTCCTGCATTATTTTCGGATTCGAGATAGCTTTGTCGGAAGCCATTTCTTCTTCGAGTTCGATATACTGCTGTTCGATTTTAGCAAGACGTTCTAACATTTATTAATTCCATTCACCTGAGAGATTCTTTATATTATAACATAACAAACGCAATGCCCGGTTAAGGCATTGCGTCGATTGATCGAATTATATTCAATAATATAATATGCTAATTGACTATTGTATTCGGCGAAACGAGACGTCCGGCTTTGACTTTTTGGCCATAGCCGATAATCGTATTATTGCCGAGCACAGCCTGTTCGATGATACATCCGGAACCTAAATGGCTGTTATTAGCTATGATAGTATGTTTTATGCGGGCAAACGGTTCGACATGTACCGAATTCCATAAGATGCAGTCATCGACGACGGATGAGTTGGAAATCTTGCTGTTCGAACCGATAACGACCGAACCGTTAATTTTTACATCTTCGCCTATAACGCAATTGTCGCCGATTACCGCCGGCCCTGAAATCTGGGCGGACGGATGTATCACGCAATTGGCGCCGGTTACTACTTTCTTTTTACCGTTATCGAAACGATACTGGTTGCTCTTGCCGTTTAACAGGTCATAATGCAGTTGGAAATAGTTCTCAGGTTTACCGATGTCTATCCAGTAACAGTTTGCCGGATAGGCGAAAACAGCCTTCTTTTCACGCAGCAGCAGAGGGAAGATATCTCTTTCAAAACTGCAATTGGTCTGCGAAGGAATCAGTGACATAACCTCCGGTTCCAGTATATACGTGCCGGCATTTATCATATTGGTAGTAATTTCATCGGGATTCGGTTTTTCCAGAAAACGCACGATTTTATTCTGGTTATCCGTTTCCACAAGGCCGTAGCTAGTCGGGTCTTCGACAGGAGTCAGAGCAATAGTTAGCATAGCCTTATTCTGCTTATGGTTCTCTATCATGGCTGTTATATCGAGGTCGGTGAAAATATCACCGTTAAATACCAGTGTCGGCTCATCTATAAATCCTCCGGCGTTCTTTACAGCGCCGGCTGTTCCCAGTGGAGTTTCCTCGATAGTATATGAAAGCTTGACATCGAAACGGCTTCCATCGCCGAAATAAGCCTTTATCGGTTCTGCCAGATAACTGACGGCAAGGGCGATGTCACTAACTTTATGCGCTTTTAGACGTTTAATAAAGTATTCAAGAAACGGGATATTCAGCACCGGAACCATTGATTTAGGGGTGTTTATGGTTAAAGGTCTCAACCTGGTACCGAAACCACCGCTTAAAATCACTGCTTTCATTGTCAAATATCCCCCTTGAAAAAGATAAATCGTTTACTTTCGCTGAATGATTATAGTATATAATATTAGACACAGTTTTAAAAGAAACTAAATTGCACTGCATCGGCTTAAGGGCTTATAATTACAGCATTATTATTAGAAATAAATACAAATTTAGTCATGATCAGGTTCATATTGATATTTTCATGTATTGAAAATAAAAGGGAGAGTTAACTGCATTGAATACAACGCCTGCTAAGAAAAAAATAACGCACGTCGCCAGGGAAAAGAGACAAAGAAACTTTACGGCCATAATAAAATTTGCCGTTTATTCTGTGATTGCGGTAGTCATCGGTCTCGTCGGTATCGGTATTAGCCACTGGTATGAAGACGATTATAGCCCGATGCACGAAATCGTCGTAGATGTGAACGGTACCAAGTTCGATATGACCTATTATATCGATATGCTCAAGTATGTATCAGGCGAGTATTATCAATATGCGGAGTATTTTACCAACTACGCCCTGCAATACATCGAGTATTACGAACTCATAAAACAGGAAGCGGAGAAGTTAGGTATTACAGTCACTGAAAAAGAAATTACCGACCTGATAAAAGAAAATGAATACGATAATACCCAGGCTGCCCGGGATATGGTAAGAGCCAGTCTGCTTATTCCTTTACTGGAAGAACATTTCGGTTCGCAAATCGAAACACCTGCCGAGCACAGCGATGTACTGGCGATGTTCCTCGAAAGCGAAGCGCAGGTTAACGATGTAAAAAGCAGAATTGCTAACGGAGAATCATTCGGCGATATCGCTACGGAACTATCGCTTGATACCACTACCCAGGAAGCTGCCGGAGACTTAGGCTGGTTGCCGGAGGGTGTCATCGATAATATTTTAAGCAATACGGTTTTAACCGATGAACTTCTTTCGAATGCCGTTATCGGGGCTTTAAATTTTGTTGAAGACACAACGAAAACAAAGAGCGTCGGTTACTGGATATTGGTGGTTACTGAAAGCGAAACAACGACGACGACTGTTACGGCGACGGCGACTACGACTACGACTACGACTACGACCACAGATACCGTTGAAGAAAATACTGTGGCAACAGTGAAAGTTATACTGGTGGGGAGCCAGGAAGAAGCCGAAGTGGTTATGGGTTTGTTGAATGACGGAGCGGATTTCGATACTGTTGCCGAAGAGTATTCGCAGATATGGGATGAAGAGGATGGCTGCGTACTGGAAGTCGAAGAAAACGACTATTCCGATGTTTTCGATGCCTATGTTTTCGCCGACGATGTCCAGTTTAATACGGTCAGCGGCATTATCAAGGATACCGAAGAAACCACCAAGGGCGGTTACTGGTTATATGAAGTTACCGGAAGAGAAATGCAGGATATATCAGACACTAATATGGATTATCTGATTGGTGACGCATTGGATGCATGGATAGGGGCATTCGATTACGATACCGTAATCGAATCGGAAAACATAGATGAATTAAAAACATTTGCTGCCGCACAGGTCTCGGGTTCATAAGCGGTTAAAGTTTAAAAACGGGGTTGATTATCATGGAAAAGAAAAGTATCGGGGTTGGATTGATGGGTTTCGGAGTAATCGGCAGCCAGGTTGCCCGTGTGCTGCTGGACCGGGCTGAACATATATCCGAGCAGGCCGGGTGTCCGGTTGTGCTGCGTAAAATCAAGGTTATTCAGCCGGATTTGGGTACTCCCAAAGCCAAAGCGGTTGATTCCGGTTTATTTACCACCGAAGACGATGAATTTTTCAACACTCCGAATATGGATATCGTTATCGAGGTCATCGGCGGAGAAAAACCGGCGCTCTCATATCAGGAAAGGGCAATTAAGGCCGGGAAACACGTGGTTACCGCCAATAAGGAACTGATAGCCAAGCATGGTTCCGAACTGATGGAACTGGCAAAATTACATAACGTAAGTCTGAATTATGAAGCAGCGGTCGGCGGGGGCATCCCGCTGATCGCTCCATTGCAAAAGGATCTGGTAGCCAATAATATCGACGGCATATATGCCATTATCAATGGCACCACGAACTATATACTGACGCGTATGTCCAACGAGAATATCGACTATCCCGAAGCTCTGGCGGAAGCCCAGAAACTGGGGTATGCCGAAGCCAATCCGAAGAACGATATCGAAGGCATAGATGCGGCTTATAAACTGGCTATAATGGCTTCGCTGACAATGGAAATCCGGGTACGCCCCGAAGATATCTATTGCGAGGGCATTTCCAGGCTGGAAAGCCGTGATTTTCGCTATGCCGCCGAGCTGGGTTACGCTATTAAATTATTGGCGATTGCCCGCCGCAGCAGTGATTCCGTAGAAGTTCACGTTTATCCGGCATTCGTACAGGACAACAGTTTCCTAGCCAAGGTTGACGGTGTCTACAATGCCATTCTGGTCGAGGGAGACCTGGTCGGCAAGGTTACCTTCTGGGGGGAAGGGGCTGGAGCCAAACCTACCTCCAGCGCCGTTGTGGCTAATGTTATTCAGGCCGCCAGGAAAATTGCCTGCGGGGATAGCTCGCACAGCTACTGGAAGATTAAAGCCGGCAAGAAAATCAAGCCGATGTCGGAAATTACCACCAGGTATTATATCAGGATGACGATAAACGATATGCCGGGCGCTTTGGCAGGTATCGCCGGTGTTTTCGGCGATTGCGGGATCAGCATTTCAGCCGCATCGCAGAAAGAAGACAACCTCGAGGAAAAGTCGGCTGAAATCGTCATTATGACGCATCCGTCGAAAGAAGAAGCGATGCAGAAAGCGCTTAAACAGTTGAATAGCCTGTTAGTGGTTAAGAAAATTAATAATTTTATACGTGTCGAGGAATAAGATGGCAAAAACAGGTGTGCTTTTTAGATATAAAGACTATTTACCGATAAACCCTAAAACTCCGATGTTTTCAATAGGAGAGGGCGATACACCGCTTGTGAGGTCGAAAAACCTCTACAAGGATATCGGCTGTGCCGAACTGTATTTTAAACTGGAAGGCTGCAATCCCACCGGCTCCTTTAAAGACAGGGGAATGGTGATGGCGATGGCTAAAGCTGTTGAAGCAGGCAGCAAAGCTGTAATTTGCGCTTCAACCGGAAACACCAGCGCCTCGGCGGCGGCTTATGCGGCGGCATTGAATTTGAAGTGTGTAATTATCATACCGGAAGGGAAAATCGCCAAGGGCAAACTGGCGCAGGCTATTATTCACGGAGCGCAGATCGTGGCCATCGACGGCAATTTCGATCAGGCGCTTAAAATCGTGCGCACCATTACCGAAAAACATCCCATTGCGCTGGTAAACTCGCTTAATCCTAACCGCATCGAAGGGCAGAAAACCGCTTCTTTTGAAATCATAGATGAACTGGGCGATGCGCCCGATTATCTTTTTATACCTGTCGGGAACGCCGGAAACATCACCGCCTACTGGAAGGGTTTTGTGGAATACTACGATATGAAGAAATCCACTAAAAAACCGCTGATGATGGGTTTCCAGGCGGAAGGCGCCGCTCCCATTGTTCACGGGTATCCCATTGAAAAACCGGAGACTGTTGCTACGGCGATTCGCATCGGCAACCCGGCAAGCTGGGAGAAAGCGACGCGCGCCCGCGACGAATCGGGCGGTCTGATAGATATGGTCAGTGACGAGGAAATCCTGGCGGCGCAGAAAATTATGGCAGCCAGGGAAGGCGTCTTCGGCGAACCGGCTTCGGCGGCGCCTTATGCCGGGCTTTTGAAGATGATAGAAAAGGGAATGGATTTTTCGGGCAAAAAGATTGTCTGCATCGTTACCGGAAACGGTATCAAGGACGCCGATACCGCTATCAAGAATGCCCCGCCGTTCCTGCAGCTTCCGGCTGACCTTTCGGCAATCGAAAAAGCACTTGGGTTTTGATAAATGTCATTGCGAGTCCCGATTTATCG
>CAZGVH010000015.1:0-14389 GCA_964528955.1 uncultured Dehalococcoidales bacterium
CTTGATACCGGTAGAATTCCATAGAATGTGTCGCCCTGCCCTGTGTCATTGACCTTAGGCTTGTAGTATATCCGAATACTTCTGCCAGAGGGACATGGCAACGAATGGTCATGGTATCACCAAAAGTCTCTATATTTTCTACGTTACCCCTGCGGGAACTGATATCCCCTATTATATCACCCAGGAACTGTCCCGGAGTAACCACTTCCAGCTTCATCAACGGCTCGAGAATAATAGGTTTACCCTTCCTGACACCGTCCTTGAAAGCCATCGAACCGGCCATCTTGAAAGCCATTTCCGAAGAGTCTACCTCGTGGTAGCTACCGTCATAAAGGTTAACTTTAACGTCTACGACGGGATAACCGGCAACGCCGCCTGTTTCAATAGCTTCACGAATGCCTTCCTCGGCCGCCTGTATGAATGACCGTGATAAAACGCCGCCCTTGATGGAATCTACAAACTGGAAGCCGCTGCCGCGTTCCACCGGTTCCATCTCGATACGGACATGTCCGTACTGGCCATGACCACCAGATTGCCTCACGAACTTGCCTTCAGCCTTAACCGGGGCTGTAATAGTTTCTTTGTAGGCAACTCTGGGTTGTCCGACCTGTGCTTCAACCTTATATTCACTCAGTAAACGGCTTACGATAACTTCAAGATGGAGTTCCCCCATACCCGAAATAACCGTTTGCCCGGTTTCTTCATTATAATTGACCTTGAAGGTTGGATCCTCTTCGGTCATCTTCTGCAATGCCTCTCCCAGTTTATCCCTGTCGGCTCTGGTTTTCGGTTCGATGGCAACGGAGATAACCGGCGTCGGGAACTTAATGGATTCCAGCAAAACCTGATTCGACATATCGCATAAAGTATCCCCGGTAAAAGTATCCTTTAGCCCCATGGCAGCTACAATCGAACCGGTATCAGCGTCTTCAATTTCCTCATGACGATTGGCATGCATAATCAACAAGCGTCCGATACGCTCCTTCTTGCTGCGTGTCGAATTGTAAACCTGTGCACCGGCTTTTACCTTGCCGGAATAAATCCTCAGGTAAACCAAACGCCCTACAAAAGGATCGGCTACCACTTTGAATGCCAGTGCCGAAAAGGAAGCACTATCATCGACCGGGCAAACAACCTGTTCACCGGTAGACGGTTTAGTTCCCTGAACCGCAGGCATATCAAGAGGCGACGGCAGATAAGCGGCTACCGCATCCAGAAGCAGGGTTACCCCTTTATTCTTGAGCGCACTGCCGCATAAAACCGGAATAGCTTTATTCGCCAGTGTAACTCTTCTGATAGCAGCTTTGATATCCGGACTGGTGATTTCTGCACCATCCAGGTATAAATTCATTACCTGGTCATCGAATTCCGAGAGACTTTCGATAAGCAAATTTCTATACATTTCCATATTGCTTTTCTCGTTTTCGGGAATGTCGATTTCCTGAGGCTTGTCATCAGGGTTACCGCTCATAAACCAAGCTTTCATTTCTATGACATCGATGACACCCTTAAAAGTGTCCTCTTTGCCCATAGGAAGCTGTATTACAAGGGGTTTAGCCTTCAACCTGTCTTTTATCATGGAAACACAGCGTTCGAAGTTAGCCCCGATTCTATCCATCTTATTAACAAAACAAACCCTGGGGACATGATACCTGTCGGCCTGTCTCCAGACTGTTTCCGACTGCGCCTCAACCCCGGCTACCCCGTCAAAAACAACTACACCGCCGTCGAGTACCCTGAGACTGCGTTCAACCTCGGCGGTAAAATCCACGTGTCCCGGCGTATCGATAATATTGATGCGGATATCTTTCCAATGGCAGGTCGTCGCAGCCGATGTAATGGTAATACCCCTGGCGCGTTCCTGTTCCATCCAATCCATTACGGCTGTACCTTCATGGGTTTCGCCTATCTTATAGGTTCTGCCCGTGAAATAGAGTATCCTCTCGGTAACGGTAGTTTTACCGGCATCGATGTGGGCAATAATCCCTATATTACGTATTTTATCTAAAGGAAAACTTCTGGAAGACATACTTGTAGTTCCTTTTCTGGTTTCCGTTGCTGACTGTTCTTTATTTATTTCTTCTTTACTTAATGTGGTTGTAATCCCCAAATCATCACCATCTATAGTGTGCAAAAGCCCTGTTGGCTTCCGCCATCTTGTGCGTATCTTCTCTCTTTTTTACTGCTGCGCCCTGCCCTTTCGAGGCATCGATCAGCTCAGCTGCCAGTTTTTCCGCCATCGATTTTCCGGATCTTGCCTTGGCTGATTTCAATACCCACCTGATGGCAAGCGCCGTATTTCTGCCCGGTCTGACTTCGACAGGAACCTGGTAAGTCGCGCCGCCTACACGGCGGGCTTTGACCTCTAGTAACGGGGTGGCATTGCGCAAACCCAACTCCATTATCGAGACCGGTTCCTTGCCTTCTCTTTCGTTTATAATATCAAGGGCATCGTAAACTACGCGCTCAGCGGTAGTCTTTTTGCCACCGATCATTACCTTATTTACCAACCTGCTAATCATCACATTATTGAACTTTGAATCAGGTTGAACTTCTTTTCTCTTAACAACTGCCCGCCTTGGCATGCTTCCTCCTAATTAGGCTCCCTTAGCTTTCTTTTCCCGTTTGCTGCCGTATTTACTGCGGCCCTGTTTACGGTTAGCTACGCCACTGGTATCCAGTGTTCCTCTTACAATATGATAGCGGACGCCGGGTAAATCCGGAACACGTCCGCCACGAATCAATACTACGGAATGCTCTTGCAGCTCATGACCCTCGCCGGGAATATAAGCCGTAACTTCCATATGGTTGGTAAGCCTGACTCTGGCAATCTTACGCAGAGCAGAATTAGGCTTTTTCGGGGTGGTGGTTTTTACCTGCACGCAAACGCCGCGTTTCTGAGGAGAACCTTCCCCTTTAACCATCCTGTTCTTTAACGAATTATAGGTAAATCTAAGAGCCGGTGTCCTGGTCTTCTTAGTACCCTTTACGCGTCCTTTTCTTACTAATTGATTTACTGTGGGCAACTTATCCCCCTTAGCCAAACAATTTCAAAGGATGAGCTTTTGGCTCATCCTTTACTCGCCAATCGAATCGGCCAGAAGTTTATCCAGCCAATTACAAATGCTGAGGTGGCTAGCAACAGCATTTTAGTCTAACACAGGAACGAACTCTGTGTCAATAACCCTAAGCTCGTAAATATTTAAATAATTACCTGATATAATAGCAGAAAAGCCCTTTCTTGACAAATGTTATTTACAATGATATATTCCCCGTATACAAGTAAAAGAGATGCGAAAATAGAAATGTTGAATAAAAATACCTTCGCTTACTATATATATTATGCGTTTACCTGGTGCCGCAACGGCGCCCCGGGAGGTATTTGACTGATCTGCTGAAGCATTAATATAAGTAAATCTTTAAAATCCTCCCGATGGGAGGATTTTTTGTTTTATGATATGGATTTTATCTGTGTATAGATATACAATAAAAACGAAGCGGGAGGAACGGACAATATGATAATAATGGAAAAAGGTGCTACCAAAGAACAGATCGATGATGTCATCGCTGAAGTAAAAAGGCACGGGTTAAGAGTAGACGTATCACAGGGTGAGTATTTAACAATTATCGGACTGATCGGAGATGAGAGCAAGATTTCGTTTGCCAATCTGGCGTTGATGGCGGGAGTAAAAGAAGCCAGAATGGTGGAAACGCCCTATAAACTCATCAGCCGTGACTATAGCGAGCCGTTTATTGCAAAAGACGAAAGCCGCATCGTTAAGGTAGGAGACGTACGCATCGGTGGTGATGAACCGGTAATAATGGCCGGACCCTGCGCTGTAGAAAGCAAGGAGCAGGTTTTCCGGATTGCGAAAGAGGTAAAAGCCGCCGGAGCCCGTATACTTAGAGGCGGCATATATAAACCGAGGAGCTCGGTGCATTCGTTTCAGGGGCTCGGATCGCGCGGCGAAGCAGAAGCCAGGGAAGCACTGGAATGGTTGCGTGCCGCCGGACACGAGTACGGAATGCCGGTGATGACCGAGGTGAGGGGAGAATATCAAACAGAACTCATCGCCGAATACGTGGACATACTCCAGATCGGCGCCAGGAACATGTACGACCAGGACCTCCTCGGCAGGGTCGGCAGAACCGGTAAACCGGTTCTTTTGAAAAGGCATTTCGGCGCCAGTGTAGAGGAATTCCTCTCTTTTTCCGAATATATAGTTGCCGAGGGCAACAAGGATGTTATACTCTGCGAACGCGGTATCGTGCCCGTAGGCAAGGGAAACAGTTTCACCAGGTATACCTTAGACCTTGGTGCAGTACCGGTTATTAAAAGTGAAACCTATCTTCCCGTTATAGTAGACCCCAGCCATGCTGCCGGCCGCCGCGACCTGATATTCGATTTGAGCTGTGCCGCTATTGCCATCGGTGCGCACGGACTGGTGATTGAAGCCCATTATAATCCGAAGGAAGCCATAGTCGATGCCAAGCAGATGATAACTCCCGACGAACTAAAAGATGTTGTCGATGCATCCTTCCGTATCAGTAAAGTGGTTAAAGATTATAAAAAGAAAAACAGTTAAATGAAATCGTTAAAAATAGAACTGGGTGACAGGAGCTACAATATATATATAGGTAGCGGCTTGCTTGATAGCATTGCTGATTTGTTATGTGAAGCCATCCCGTCGAAAAAGTATGTCGTTATTACCAATACGACTGTCGATAAGTTGTACGGAAGTAAGGTAAAAGAAGGACTGTTAAAAAGGGATTTAACCGTCAATCTGCTGACAGTACCCGATGGAGAAGAATACAAGTCGCTGGATAGCGCCGGCAGATTATATGAGGAGCTTACGGGATATTTTGCCGAACGCAGTACCCCGATACTGGCGCTCGGCGGCGGAGTTGTCGGAGACCTGGCCGGTTTCGTGGCGGCAACCTATATGCGCGGCGTACCGCTGGTACAAATCCCCACTACCCTGCTGGCGCAAGTCGACAGCAGTATCGGCGGCAAGGTAGCGGTGGACCACGGCAAACTCAAGAATAAGGTAGGAACTTTTTATCAACCCCGGCTGGTAATTTCCGATACGGCTGCTTTGAAAACACTGCCGCAAGCAGAGTTTGCCAACGGTATGGCGGAAATAATAAAGTGTGCTGTTATCAGGGATAAGGCTTTCTTTGTTTTTATCAGGGAAAAACTGGATGCCATTATGAAACGGGATAGCGACGTTGTTGAAGAGATGGTTTACAGGGCAGCCTCCATAAAAGCAGCGGTGGTAATGCAGGACGAGAGGGATGACGGTTTAAGAAATATATTGAATTTCGGGCACACTATCGGTCATGCCATTGAGTCTGTTTCCAAATTTGAAATAGCGCACGGTCAGGCGGTGGCTATCGGGATGCTGGCCGAAGCCGGAATCTCTTGTAAAATGGGGACTTTCGAAAAAAGTGAACTCACAGAGCTAGAGCAGTTAATAGCGCGCTGCGGATTACCGACCGCGGTACCGCAAATCGATAAGGATAGCATTACGATGGCGATGCGCCATGACAAGAAAGCTGTCAACGGGAAAATCAGGTTCGCCTTGCCCCGCAATATCGGCGATGTTTACCTGACAGACGAAGTAGAGTTTGATTGTATCCGGGAGGCGATAGAAGGCTAAATGAAAGGCAGCCACCGCATCTGTGCAGTCATTGCAGACAGGAACGCCGATATCTCACAAATTTCGGTAATGGCGGATTTGTTCGAGGTGCGTATCGACCTTATCGGCAACGGCTGGGGAGATATTGCCCGTCGAATGCCGAAACCGTGGATCGCCTGTAACCGCCGTAAAGAAGAAGGCGGTAAATGGCAGCGAAACGAAGATAACCGGATTGAAGAGTTGTTAAAAGCGC
Source organism: uncultured Dehalococcoidales bacterium (assembly GCA_964528955.1). Lineage (GTDB taxonomy): Bacteria > Chloroflexota > Dehalococcoidia > Dehalococcoidales > UBA5627 > UBA5627. Next base: position 5,893 of record CAZGVH010000015.1, read on the forward strand.
TTCCGCTGGGAGCCGATATAATAGATATCGAACTGGCAACGCCGGGACTTGATAAAATCGTATCCCTCATTAAACGAAAAACCGCATGCCTGATATCGTATCATAATTTGACGGAAACCCCGGCATTCGACGAATTAAAAGAAATCATATCCGTACAAATTGCCGCCGGCGCCGATATCTGTAAAATCGTTACCTTTGCCACCGGAGCCGAGGATAATTTGACTGTATTAAGACTGATTTCCGAATTCCCTGGAAAAAGGATTATCGCTTTCACTATGGGTGATAAAGGACTATCCAGCCGCATACTCTGTCCGCTGGTAGGCGGTGATTTTACTTATGCTGCCTTGGAAAGAGGAGCAGAATCCGCCGCCGGACAAATCACATTAAAAGAAATGTTTGATATATACCGGATGATAAAAAATGAAACCTGAAATATCCGCCAATACTAAAGTCTGCGGCATTCTAGGAGACCCGGTTGAACACAGCCTGTCGCCGGCGATGCACAATGCCGCTTTTAAGAAAGTTGGGTTGGATTATATTTACCTGCCGTTTCATGTAACACCCGGAAATCTCCCCGGAGCTATCGACGGATTAAAAAGCCTGGGTTTGCGCGGGGTTAACGTAACTATCCCGCACAAGGTTTCCGTTATTCCTCTCCTGGATGAACTGGAACCGATAGCGAAAAATATCGGTGCTGTTAACACAATTGTTAATAATAATGGTTATCTCAAGGGTTATAACACCGATGCTGCCGGATTCCTTAAATCTCTGTCTGCCAAAGATATTGAGCCCTCGGGTAAAAAGGTAGTTATCCTCGGCGCCGGAGGCGTTTCGAGAGCTATTTCTTTTATACTGGCGGAACAGGGGGCGGATATAGAAATCCTTAATCGCGGCCCTAATATCGAACGGGCGCAAAAGCTGTCGGATAATCTATCAAGTAATTCTAAAAATAAAATCAGGATTACCCCTCTAAGCGAAATCAATCTGAAACAGGCATTAAAACGTGTCGATATTCTGATTAATGCCACCAGTGTCGGTATGAACCCTGATACAGATAATAGTTTAGTACCGCAGGAACTGCTGAAACCCGGGATGGTGGTTTTTGATGCCATTTACAACCCGGTAAAGACAAAACTGCTGAAGGATGCAGAGAAAACTGGAGCGACAGTAGTCGGCGGGCTGGACATGCTGGTATGGCAGGGGGCATTGGCTTTCGAGCTGTGGACAGGTATTAAAGCTCCGGTAAATACCATGATGAATACTGCGGCGAGTATTTTAATAAATACTGCTGAAATATAAACATATTATAATAAAGGTAACAATTTGGTAATAAATACATTTTACTGCTTGATTTAGCTACTCCGGTATTTGTTATAAACAGCGGTATTAGTATAATATTATATGTATAGAATATATCAGGGTCGATATTATGAAAACGAATATTGCTTTAATAGGTTTTATGGGGACAGGCAAAACCACCATCGCAAAAGCTATTGCCGGAAAACTGGGCATGACGGCAGTTGAAATGGATATCCTGATCGAACAAAAAGCAGGCAAGAGTATCGCAGATATCTTCAAGGACGATGGGGAAATCGACTTCAGACAACTTGAAATCGATGTCACCCGGGAAATCTCGGAGCAGGATGACCAGGTAATCGCCTGCGGCGGCGGAATAGTATTGAACAGGATTAATATCGACAGGTTGAAGAAAAAGGCGGTAGTTGTTTTACTTACAGTATCGTTCGATGTTATCGAAAAAAGGGTTTCCGCAGGCGCCGCTATCAGACCATTACTGGCCGGTAGTAAAGATAAAGCACAGGCAATCAGGGAATTAATGGCGTTCAGACAACCGTTTTATGAGAGGGCAGCAGACATTACAGTCGATTCCTCGAATCTCGGTATCGAATCTACAGCGGATTTAATAATAGATAAGGTTAAGAATTATGAGAGTAAAAATCAGTAAAAGTGAGTTACGCGGCAGGGTGAGTGTACCTTCGTCAAAAAGTTATACCATTCGCAGCCTGATGTGTGCTGCTCTGGCCAAGGGAAAGAGCCGGATTATCAATCCGCTTATTTGCGACGATACGGAAGCGGCCGCTGATGCTCTTGGAAAAGTAGGCATCAGGGTAGAAAAAAAGGACGGCTGCTGGGAAGTTAGCGGCGGGCGTTTTCATGCCCCCGAAGGTGATATTTACTGCCGTGATTCCGCAGCGACGTTAAGGTTTATGACAGCCCTTTCATCTATCATACCCGGGAAATGCCGGCTGGTGCCCAGCAAATCGCTTGCGGCACGTCCTATAGAACCACTGATTACGGCTTTAAATAAACTAAAAATTAAATGCTCTATGGATGATTCGACAGTCGTTGTAGATGCTGGAAAATTCTGGGGTGGAAACGTAAGCATGACAGGAGACGTCAGTTCCCAGTTCATTTCCGCCTTGTTGTTTTTATGCCCGCTGGCTGAAGCCGGACTGAATATCAGGCTTACCACCACGCCCGAATCGAGCCCTTATATCGAAATGACGCTCGGTTGCATGAAAGAATTCGGCATAGATATTATAGCTTCCCCCACCCTGCAATTTTTTACCAGCGATTTCAGGCAGTATAAAACAGCCGACTACACAGTCGAAGGAGACTGGTCTACGGCTTCATATCTGCTGGCGGCGGGAGCTATGACCGGAAATACCGAAATAACCGGCCTCAATTTAAACAGCATCCAGGGAGACAGGGTAATATTGAACCTTCTCAGCAAAATGGGAGCTTCGATTCAGACTAAAAAAGATATCATCACCGCCAGCCGTTCCAATTTCAAGCCCATCAAGGCCGACCTGACCGATTGTATCGATTTGCTGCCGACTATGGCTATAGTAGCCGCTTTAGCTAACGGACAAACCCGTCTATATGGAATTCGCCGCGCCAGGTTCAAGGAATCAAATCGTGTCACCGCCATCAAAGTAGGACTGGAAAAAATGAATATCCCGGTAACCGAAGAGGAAGACACCCTTATTATTAATGGGGGTAAACCCTCAGGTGCAGTTATCGACAGTTTCGGTGACCATCGCATAGCTATGTCATTCAGCCTTCTGGGAGCAGCCGTCGGTAATACGATTATCGATGGAGCGGAATGCGTTTCCAAGACATATTCACACTTCTGGCAAACTATGGACAGCCTCGGCGCCAAGGTAGAATACAATGTCTGACAGTTTCGGCAAACTTTTCACCGTAAACAGTTTCGGTGAAAGCCACGGGAAGTTGATCGGTATTCTCATCGAAGGCTGCCCTGCCGGACTTAAAATCAGTGCCGATGACATACAGCATGAGCTTGATAAACGCAAGCCTGGAAATAACACCGCTTCCACTCAACGCCGGGAAGAAGACCAGTTGGAAATCCTGTCCGGAATTTTCAAAGGATATACCACCGGCGCCCCGGTATGCCTGGCAATCTGGAATAAGGACACCCGCCCGTCAGACTACGAAAGGATGAAGACGCAAATAAGACCGGGACATGCCGACTATACATCTTATATCAAGTACGGCGGATTCGGGGACTACCGCGGCGGCGGACGCTTTTCCGGCAGGATTACAGCCGGATTCGTCGCAGCCGGAGCCGTCGCCCGGGCACTATTAAAAACGATTGATATCGATATCATTGCACATACCGTAGAGATAGGCGGAATTGCCGCAGTACCGCAGGATATTGAGACCATCAGACGAAATATAAATGACAACCCCCTGCGCTGCACCGATTCAGCCGCCGCAGACCGGATAACGGCAGCCATAGAAGAAGCCAGAGCTGCTGGAGACAGCCTTGGGGGAGTTATCGAGGGAATCGCTGCGGGAGTTCCGGCAGGATTGGGCGAACCCGTTTTCGATAATCTCGACGGAGAAATGGCAAAAGCACTGTTCGCTATTCCTTCTGTAAAAGGGGTGGAATTCGGCGCCGGATTCAATGCCGCCCGCCTGAAAGGTTCCGAAAACAACGACCCTTTCGATATCGATGCCGGAAAGATAATTACAGCTGCCAACCATGCCGGAGGCATACTCGGCGGAATCAGCAACGGAATGCCGATAACCGTGAAAGTAGCTGTAAAACCGACACCATCAATATCGCAAAAACAACAAACCGTCGATATAAAAGAAATGCACAAAACAGAACTCGAAATAAAAGGCCGTCATGATGCCTGCATCGTTCCCAGGGCAGTACCTGTCGTCGAAGCGATGATGGCAATAACGCTCTGCGATTTTGCGTTAAGAGCAGGATTAATACCGAGGATAATTAAATGAACCTGGATGAATTCAGACAGCAGGTAGATAGAATAGATAAGGAAATCATTGAGCTGATTGCCGAAAGAATCAGGCTGGCCGAGCAAATCGGCGAGCTGAAAAAGAAAGAAGGCCGTCAAATCGAGGACAAGCAGCGCGAAGAGGCAATTATAGATAAGATTAAGGAAATGGCGCTGCAAAAAGGATTGAAGCAGGCGGATATCGAACGCATTTACCGGCAGATATTCATCGCTTCCAAGAGCATTCAAGGCGCACCCGTTGCTTTTCAGGGTGAGCTTGGCGCCTACAGTGAAGAAGCTGCCATAAATTTCTTTGGCTCCGGTGTGCAGGTAAAACCCTATGAGACGCTGGAGAACGTTTTTAAAGCCGTAGAACAGGGAGAAGCGGGTTTCGGTATCATACCGGTCGAAAACTCGATCGAGGGCAGTATCAGCAAGTCCTACGACCTGCTGTTGGATTCTCCGCTAAAAGTATGCGGAGAAATCGAATTAAGGGTATCGCATTGTCTGATAGCCAACCCGGGTGTAACGCTGGATTCGATAAAGAAAATCTATTCCCACCCTCAGGCTCTGGGACAATGCCAGGCATTTATAAAGCACTTGAAATGCGAACTGGTGCCCAGTTACGATACTGCCGGCAGCGTTAAAATGATCAAGGAAAAGAAAATCATGGACGGAGCCGCCATTGCCAGCAACCGCGCTGCTGCTATATATAATATGAATATCATTAATTGCGGTATAGAGGATAATCCCAATAACTTCACGCGTTTCTTCGTACTGGCAAAGGATGATGCCCCGCCTTCCGGAAACGACAAGACCTCGCTGGTATTCTCGGTTAAGCACAAACCGGGCGCCCTTTATGAATTTTTAAAGCAGCTGGCGGATAATAATATCAATATGACCAAGCTCGAATCCCGCCCTACCCGTCAGAAACCCTGGGTATATAACTTCTACCTCGATTTCGAGGGGCACCGGCTGGATGATAAAATAAAAGAGACGATTAAACGGCTCGAGGACTACACGATATTTCTTAAAGTTCTAGGTTCGTATCCGAAAGCCGTAAAAAAGAGCAGCGATTAGACCATCTCATGGAGGGTTACCACAGCCGCTCGTGGTCTTGTCCCAGTGTAACGCGGGATGAGCCTGTCGAATCCATAGCGGCGGTATTTTAAGTGGGCAATCTCTGCAAATCAACTACTGACTCGATTATTGCTACTTTATCTCAAAATCCCTCTCAATCTCCTTTTGCAAAGGGCAAAATGACTATGTAGTCAGGTCAATTACATATTCGTTTAAATAGATGCATTTCGATTACTATAAAACTTCTTCACACTTAAATCGGACTTATTCTCCCACTTTATAAAAGGGGGACTAAGGGGGATTTTCCACACAAAGAAAGAACTTTGAGCCTCACTACGTATAAACGTTATCAGCCCTGAATGTGGTATTATTATAAAAAATCGGGAATAATATATAACTATGACCAATATAAACAAAGTAGCAATTATTGGCGGCTCCGGAAAAATGGGGCAGTGGTTTGCCCGTCTGCTCGTTGGGGAAGGCAAATCTGTAACCCTCATAGGCAGGAACAAAACGAAACTCGAAACAGCACAAAAAAAACTGGATGTCGCCGTAAGCACCAATATTTCAGATATAAAATCGGCGGATGCCGTTATTATTTCGATACCGGTCGATTTTTTCGAAGAGACTGTTAAACAGATGAGCTTATATACTCACGTCGACCAGCTTATATTCGATGTTACATCCGTAAAATCGATACCGGTCGACCTGATGCACCGTTACATCACCAGCGGACAGATACTTGGTACTCATCCGGTATTCGGCCCCGGCGCCCGCAGCCTGGCTAACCAGAACTTCGTGCTGACGCCGACGACGCCGCAGGAGGCAAATCTGGCGCAGAAGGTGAAAGATTTCCTGGCAAAAAGAGAAGCGAAAGTGCAGATTATGACACCTGCCGAGCACGATAGCATGATGTCGGTTATACTGGGGCTGGCACATTTCATCGCTATTGTCTCGGCGGACAGCCTGGCGGGGTTGGAAAAGCTGAAAGAAATGGAATCCATCGGCGGTATTACCTATAAAGTATTATGGACGCTGGTGGAAAGCGTCATTTCCGAAGACCCAGAGTTATATGCCTCGCTGCAGATGAATTTGCCGCAGCTACCCGATTTGCAGCAACAACTGCTGAATAATACCGCAGAATGGGCAGAGATTGTGAAAAACAAGGACAGACAGGAATTCGTCCGCAGGATGAAAGCCATCCGCTCCCAGCTCGAAACTAAAAGCGCCGACTTCGGCAAGGCTTACGATAACATGTATAAAATAGCAGAGGGGCTTTAAAGCCTTTGGGCTATATTATACGGTCTCCCATTTCTTGAAAATAATCCTGCAAATTGCCTCTTTAAAGAGCATACCAACCTTTCAATTTGCTGACTATAGTCTTGAATGCTTATTATTTCGGAAGTAACTCCAACTATTAACTCAAGATAAACAGTTAATATCCGGTAAATATTTTATATTTTTTATTAAAATGCTATTGATTTTTGGCATAACTGAGGATTATTATTGATTTAGTCTGGTAAAAGGAGGGTTATCATTGACATGAAAAAAGGGTTAGGCATGATCGGTTTCCTGGCGTTTATTATCGGTATCATACTGGCTATCGTAGCAGGCATATTCTGGCCTGAAAACACCGTTGTTATCCTGATTCTCCTTATACTCGGCATTATCATCGGTTTCCTCAATGTTTCCGACAAGGAGACACTCCCGTTTCTGGTGGCGACTATTGCATTGATTGTTGTCGGTGGTGTATTCGCCCCGATAACAGCGTTAAGCATCGGCGAGATACTGGACCAGATACTGAGACTGGTAGCTGCTCTTATGGCTCCGGCAGCAGTAATTATTGCAGTTAAGTCGCTGTATATGCTGGCAAAACCCGGCGATAAATAGAGACAATTATCTGAAAATAAAAAGTGGACAGCCGCAGGGTGTTTGAGTTTCTTTTACAACACCCTGCAGGTAGTTTTTTCTCTAAAATACCCGTTTTAATTGCTGCCGTTTCACTTACTCGTATATGTTGATAGCATAAAGCACATATTTAGAATACGATTATTTAGAAAGGAGAAACAAAATGGGAGCTAAATTCGAACTGTACAAGGATGCCAAAGGCGAATTCAGGTGGAGATTACTTGCCTCTAATGGACAGGCTATAGCCAGCGGAGGGGAAGGTTACAAGACCAAAGCCAGCGCAATGAATGGCATAGAGTCGGTAAAGAAAAATGCGGCTACTGCTCCGGTTGAAGAAAAATAAAATAGCGTTGTAATTTAAATAACTTAACAATCTACCCACTATTGGTTTAGTAAAGTTTACCAATAGTGGGTTTTAATTTAACTTATGCTTGATAGTATAGTTGCGTATAAATCACTTAACCGAACCCTGGAGATGGATTCAAGAGTGGAAACCTGGTTGTTACTTTAAAATCCAGATCCATCGTGATTAATTATCCGGAAAATGCTATACCAGCAGCCTGTCCAGTTCCCTCACGTCGAATCCGATAACTACCTTGTCATCTACCATAATAACAGGCACACCCATCTGACCGGACTTTCGAACCATTTCCTGAGCTGCAGCACGGTCTACAGCGACATTCACATCCTTATAAACAATCCCCTTTTTCGTCAGGTATTCCTTTGCTCTCACACAATACGGGCAGGTCGGGGTTGAATAAACGGTAACATTCTTTACAGTCATTATCTAAATCCTCCTTATAGAATTTATACATATTATTATATATAAGGATGGACACCAATGGTAGAACTTTTGTCACAACTGGAGTTTTATAGCAATTACTCTAAGACCATCAAGGCAAATCCCCTTTAGTTCCCCTTTTCCAAAGTGGAAGAATAAGCCCTGTCTATCTCAACTGTCATTCTGGAGGGAGTGAAACGACCGAAGAAACTAAAAGGAAATCGATTGGCATTTAGACTCTTCGCTTCGCTCAGAGTGACAAATTCCACTCCGGATGCTTAATTAGTCCTTCATTTATACTTAGCGCAGCTAATGTACGAATTCAGCATTACAAAATATAAAATATCCCCCGGAAAACAAAAAACCCATAGACAAATGTATCTATGGGCATTGTTTTACTTCTCTTGTTGTCAAAAGAACTTCGCTAATATCAATTCTGAAACAG